>JAZRTW010000051.1:0-3742 GCA_045652265.1 Eubacteriales bacterium
GTCGATGACGGACTTGTTTTTAAACGGATTTCTGAAACGGTGGTTTTCGTGAAGGTCTTTTTGAAGATCGCTTTCGGAAAGTCCCGCACGTTCTATGTCTTCCTTGAAAATTCTCATCGCCTTGTTTACGTGCATGGGATAACAATACGCGATATATTCACAGGCATCGACGCTCGTTGCGGTGGGGTCTGCGAATATCTGCTCGGGGGAGGGCGTTTCAACTAAAACGTCGGAAAGCCCCCTTTCGTTTTCGGTTATGGATACCTTAAAAACGGCAGAGCCCAAAATGCCTATATTTCTTTCGTTTCTGAAATTCTTATAGGAAAGGTCGTTTTTATCGACGATATATCTTGTGATATACTCTCTGCGTTTTGCTTTATCCACGTCGCTTCTTTCGCGGGGAGAGAATCCAAAATCGGGAACGGACGAGTCTATCTGAGACTCTACGTGTATGTAGGCGTCGGTAGAGAGGGAGGGGCTCCACGGGATATCGAGGCTTCCGAGAAGATCCCCCATATATTTTTCGCTTTCGTGTTCACCGTCGTAATACGCCTTGCATTTTGCGTAGTTTTTGAATCTTTCCGTATTCGACGCGAGCATACTGTCCATTAAAAAAGCAACGGTATCTTCACGTCCCTCCTTTGTGGAATAATCGTACAGATTTGCCCTTGCAATGTTTCTTGATCTTTTGAAAATTGACATATTTCCTCCTTAAATGATCTTTTTAAATTTTGAAAGCTTCTCTGAAAGTTTTTGCGCTTTTGGCGGTGACTGTTTTTTCGGAATCGCCACGCGCGAGTGAGCAAAATACCGAAGTGCGTCGGTGATATGAGTTATCTCGTGCGGCTTCGTACTGCAATCGCTTGGATTTTTTCCATCGTATATTAGGCGCGGAAGACAGCTTATGAGATTTTTGCAACGTCGGTGTATTATCATAGCGCTTGTGACGTTGCCGTTTTCGTCTTTTTCTTTTTTGAGCCATTCTTTTAAGGATAGCCAGCCCTCGCTTCTCGTGCCGCTTATTCTCGTAAACGGTATTCCGTTTTCCATAAAAAGCTCGCTTATGCTCTTGCCGCTGTCCTTTTGCCTGCTCCAAAGGTCGCTCGGGGCAATAAAGGCGCTGATCTTCGCGCCTTTGACTTTTTCCAAAATACACGCCGCCGCCTTGCTTACGATAAGATCCTTTTCGCAGATCTCGTCGTAAACGTAGGCTTTTCCCTCGGTGTCTACGGCGACGAATACCACCGCAAGCATATCGAGCCCGTAGTCTATCGCCGCATAGCGCACGACGTTTTCGGGAAGATCGAATTCAGCCGTGTGTACATCTTCGTCGAATTCCGAGAAGAACTGCCCCGAAAAAATATCCCACCTTCCGAAAAGCCAGGCGTCTCTCATTTCAGACGGCAGTGCTTCAAGCTGTTTTACATAATCGGGATTATGCTTTAAAAGCTGCTTGTTGTCGTATACGAGTGCTTGAATGAAGCTGTAGTCCTCCGCTCTTTCACTGCCCGTGTACTCTTTGTCGATAAACAGCCTTTTTACCCAGCCGTGTCCGATACCGCCGGGATTGCAAGTGAGATACATACGCTTGGGAAGCCCCGTTGTGCCTCGAAGGCACGCGGTAAGCGCCCTGAATTGATATTCGGAAAGTTGTGTTGCTTCGTCTATTGCTATTACGTCAAATTCCGCACCCTGATAGCGCTGTACGTCATTTTCGGTTTCCAAGTATCCAAGGCGAATACGTGAGCCGTTTGAAAAGGTGAACACCTTATGCGTTTCGTTGTAGCTTGCGATACCATGTAGCTCCGCAAGAAGCGGCCTTATATGATTTTCACGAAGTTCGGGATAGCTTCTCCTTATAAGGAGCGCGGAAAGTCCTTTGTATTTAATGCACATAAGCGTAAGCTTACGCCTAAGCGCCCAGCTTTTTCCTCCGCCTCTTGCTCCTCCGTAGGCGACGAATTTCGTTTTAGATGAGAAAAATTCCTGCTGTCTTTCGCTCGGACGGCCGCGAAGACTTAACTTGCCCATTTATCACACTCGCCGTCGAGCGATATTTTTATGTTTTTCGCTTCATCTTCCGACGCCTTCTGCGGCTTGTCCGTCCAGCCGAAATTGTACTTTAATGAATATAATGCGGGATTATTTGCAAGAGCACCCAAAAGTGCGTTTTCTTCGATAAAGCTTTCTATCTTTAAAAACGTTTCCTTGCAGATAGCCGAAAGCTTCCTTTTTTTAGAAAGCTTTTCAAGCTCCGTGCGCGTTATTTTAAGATGAAGACAAAGCCCCGACACAGTATAAGGCTTCTTGAGCTTTTCTGCGTTTCTTTCGTCGCAGAGCGAAAAATATTCGTCGCAGGCTTTTTTGAAAATCTCGGGCGAGTCCAAATATTCGTTTTTGTTCATTTAATATTCCTCCCTCGTATCTGCGCTTTTTGTGAAGAACTCCGGATGCTCGGTGGCGTAATAATCCCAACAGGCTGAATGAATAATGTCGCCGTTTGCGATGACTTTAAGCGCATCGTCACCCGTAAATACTTCCATTCCGCAACTTTCGCACCAGCCGAGTACCCTATGCTCCGTTTCTTCTTCGTAAAATTCTTCGCAGAGCATAGGTTCATTACATTTGACTTTACTCATTTTAATACCTCCTTCGTGAACCCGTATAAGTGCAATCAAAAGAACATTTGTTCGCTAATTTAGCTGTAAAAAAACAGCCAAAAAAGGCTTTCGTTTGACTTGAGTGTATTATACCACAAAGACGCGCAAAAGTCAAACAAATGTTCGCTTTAAAAACAGCAAAGTACGATAAACAGTACATTTGGATAAACGAACGCACGTTGCGGAATAATATTATTCAAAATATTTATTTTATAAGGAGAACGTTTATGAATAACACGGAGATTCCCGAAGAGCTTTTAAGGGAAAGCGAAAGCGCACGCGCCGCGCAGCTTATAAAAATGCAGGCGGAGAGCATATTACAGACCGGCACTTTTATCACGAGGGGAGAGGGATATCGCTTTTTCGTTTTAAATATTATCGGTCAGATAGAGGGACATTTTCTTTCCACGCCGCAGACGAAGACAACCAAATACGAGCACGTATTACCTATGCTTGCTTCCTTGGAGGAAAACGGGAGCATAGACGGACTTCTTGTGTTGGTAAACACAATAGGCGGCGACGTTGAGGCGGGACTTGCCATCGCCGAGATGATAGCGGGCACGAGTAAACCCACGGTTGCACTCGTTTTGGGCGGAAGTCATTCCATAGGCGTACCGCTTTCCGTAAGCTGTGACAAAACGCTTATCGTGCCCTCGGCGACGATGACGCTTCACCCTGTCAGAACGAGCGGACTCGTCGTAGGCGCACCGCAGAGCTTCGAATATTTCAACAAGATGCAGACGAGGATAGTCGATTTCGTGTGCGCGCATTCAAAGATAGACGAGAAGACTCTGCGAAGCTATATTATGCGCACCGACGATATCGCTACGGATATGGGTACCGTAATCGACGGTAAAGAGGCGCTCGAAATAGGGCTCGTCGACGGCATAGGGAGCCTTAGGGACGCGTACGACGAGCTGAAAAAGCTTGTTGACATAACAAGGTCGAAGGTGTAGAATAGTTTAAAAGACGAAAGGGACGTGTAAAATGGAAGCTTGGCAGCAAAGGCATGAGGCGCTTCTTCCGGGAAGCTGTGAGATACTCGCAAAAAAGCATATCACCGTATTCGGCATAGGCGGCGT
>JAZRTW010000052.1:0-1964 GCA_045652265.1 Eubacteriales bacterium
TGATATACTGCCCGGGTTTATAACTCTTACACCGTCTATGACAGTATCCGTAGGAACGTGGGTGTGTCCGAAAAACGCAAGTGAGCAACCGTTTGCTTTGGCTTCTCGCGCCACTTCCCTCTCGTCGTCGTAAAGCGTATGTCCGTGGCAGATATACACGTATACGCCGTCTATCTCTGTCACCGTTACGTACGGCACGTTTGGAAACATATCGCAGTTTCCCGCGACGCTTATGAGCGGTTTTGAAAAAAGCTGTGCTACGTATGATGCGTCAGCCGAAACGTCGCCGAGGTGAATTATGAGCTCTGCTCTTTCCCTCTCAAGCGCACGCTTCATACCGTCCGTGTTACCGTGCGAATCGGAAAATACTATAACTCTCATCTTTTCGGCTGATAAAAGCCTACCTTCTTATAGACCTTATTTATTGTCTTGTTAGTGATATATTCAGCCTTCTGTGCACCGTCAATGCAAATTGCATCAAGTTGTGCTTTATCGGAAAGATATGTGTTATACTTATCCTGTATCTTGCCGAGCACCTCTGCGCAGGCTTCACCGACGGCAAGCTTGAAGTCGCCGTAGCCTATACCCGCGAATTCCTTTACTATCTCATCGTCAGTCTTACCCGTGAGGCAGGAATAGATATTCATAAGGTTGCCGATACCTTCTTTGCCCTCGCCTCTGCAAACGACAGTATCGCTGTCGGTCACAGCGCGCTTGAACTTGCGGATTATGGTATCCTTGTCGTCAAGCAGCGAGATAAACGCATTTACGTTTTCGTCGGACTTGCTCATCTTCTTTGTGGGGTCTGCAAGAGAGCATATCTTGCCACCCTCCTTCTGCACGTATGCTTCGGGCACGGTGAAGACGTCGCCGTAAACGGAATTGAAGCGGTTTGCAATATCGCGCGTGAGTTCAAGATGCTGTATCTGGTCGATGCCTACAGGCACAAGGTCAGCCTTGGCAACAAGTATATCAGCCGCCATCAAAACGGGATAAGTGAAAAGTCCAGCGTTGATGTTATCAGCGTGCGAGCGGGATTTATCCTTAAACTGTGTCATTCTCGAAAGCTCACCGAACATCGTATAGCATCCGAGCACCCACGAAAGCTGTGCGTGAGCGGGCACCATACTTTGAATATAAAGAAGGCTCTTGTCGGGAGTTATTCCGCAAGCCATATAAAGAGCCATAAGCTCAAGGCATCTTTTCCTGAGCTCTGCGGGCGTTTGGCGCACGGTGATGGCGTGCATATCCACAACGCAAAACATACAGTCATAGTCGTCCTGGAGCTTCTGCCAGTTTTTCAATGCGCCGAGATAGTTACCTATGGTAAGTATTCCGCTGGGCTGCGCTCCGGAAAATATCCTCTTTTTTGCTTCTGTGTTTTCCATTTCGTACTCCTATTTTACAAACTCTTTGAGTGTTTTTGTAAGTCTTGCGATGCCTTCGACGATATTTTCATCGGAGGGCGTCGAATAGTTTATTCTGAAGCTGTGCGTTACGGCAGATGTATCGGGAAGGAAGGTCTTACCCGTAACGACTGCCACCTTGTTTTCAAGGCAACGCTTACAGAAAGCGTCAACGTCCACGTAATCGGGCAAGGTGCACCAGATAAAGAGTCCGCCTTGGGGCCTTGTATAGGTCACGCCCGCGGGGAAGCTTTTATCCATCTCGGAAAGCATAAGGTTAGACTTACGGCGGTAGAGAGCTCTTATTCCCTCGATATGTGCGTCGAAGTCGTAGTTTTCCAAATATTTGTCAATAAGCATTTGGAAGAAAAGGTTCGTATGTACGTCCGCGACCTGCTTGCAAACGACCATCTTCTGACTTATATCGTCGGGTGCGCATACAAAGCCGACGCGCATACCCGAGGAAAGAGTTTTGGAAAACGAGCCGCAGTATACTACGATGCCGTCGGTGTCCATACTCTTTATCGTGGGTACGTCTTCTCCGTCGAAGCGAAGCTC
>JAZRTW010000053.1:0-3003 GCA_045652265.1 Eubacteriales bacterium
AGAGTTCCCGTTATCGCGGGCACGGGCTCAAACGATATAGATTACGCAATAAGCCTCACGAAATTTGCCTGCGAAGTCGGTGCGGACGCAATGCTTCTCGTGACGCCTTACTATAATAAGGCGACCCAAAGAGGAATGGAGCTTTCATTTAAGGCTATTGCGGACGCTTCCACAAAGCCCTGCATTCTTTATAACGTACCGGGCAGAACGGGCTGCAACCTTCTTCCCGAGACGGTTGCAAAGCTTGCAAAGCACCCGAATATTGTAGCCATCAAGGAAGCGTGCGGTAACATTTCCCAGATCGCGAAGCTCATCTCGCTTTGCGGTGACGAGATAGACGTTTATTCCGGAAACGACGACCAGATCGTACCGATTATGTCGCTTGGCGGCATCGGCGTCATCTCCGTTTTGTCAAATATAATGCCTGCGAAGACCGTCGAGATATGCGATAAATTCTTTGATGGTGATATTGCGGGAAGCGCGAAGATTCAGCTTGATCTTCTCCCGCTTATCGACGCTTTGTTCTGCGAGGTCAACCCCATACCCGCCAAGGCGGCTTGCGCGGCAATGGGACTTTGCGAAAATTATTTAAGACTTCCCCTTTGCACGATGGACGAGAAAAAGGAAGCGGCTATGCTCGAAATAATGAAGGGACACGGACTTATATGAAGGTGATAATCAGTGGCGTATGCGGCTTTATGGGTAAACAGGTTTTAGAGCTTGCAAAAAATGCTCCCGAGATAGAGAATATATACGGCATTGACCAAAATGCAGACGGCACGCAAGATTACGAGTGCGCAAGAAGCTTTGACGAAGCGGATTTTGATGCAGACGTCATAATCGACTTTTCCTCTCATCTTGCAACGAAAGCGCTTATCGACTACGCCGTAAGGAAAGATATCCCCCTAGTTCTTGCAACGACGGGGCAGACCGAAGAGGAGCTTCAATATATCGCACAAGGCGCAAAGAAGATACCTCTTTTCTTCTCTTCGAACTATTCTCTCGGCATAAGCCTTCTCATAGAAAGCGCAAAGAAGATAGCGGCGGTTATGAACACGGCGGATATCGAGATAGTCGAAACCCACCATAACCGCAAGACAGACGCTCCGAGCGGCACGGCAAAGACTATTGCCGAGGAAATCTGTTCAGTGCGCCAAGAACTGCACTGGGTAAACGGACACGCAGGAAAGAGAGACGCAAGCGAAATAGGTATCCATTCCGTCAGAATGGCAAACAACGTAGGTATACACGAGGTAATAATCGGCACCGACAAAGAGTCGGTGACAATAAAACACGAAGCATATACGAGGGCCGTATTCGCAGAGGGCGCGCTTTGTGCGGCAAAGTTCCTTGAAGGAAAGAGCGCGGGACTTTACGGTATGAAGGATATGCTTAAACAGAGGTAAACGATGATAAAAGTTGCAATTTACGGCTACGGCAATTTAGGCAAAGGTGTCGAGCTTGCCGTAGAAAAGAATCCCGATATGGAAAACGCGGGAATATTTACCCGCCGCGCACCCGAAAGTGTAAAAACTCTTTTGGGAACGAAGGTATACAGCGCAGACGATATTTTAAATTATAAGGATAAGATCGACGTTTTGGTGATATGCGGCGGAAGCGCGACAGACCTTCCCGAGATGACGCCCGCCCTTTCTGAAAACTTCAACGTCGTTGACTCCTTCGATACTCACGCGGACATTCCCGCTCACTTTGAAAAAGTAGACGCCATCGCAAAAAATGCGAAGACTACGGCGCTCATTTCGGCGGGCTGGGATCCCGGAATGTTCTCCGTCGCCAGAGTATACGCATCGGCGATTTTGCCCGACTGCAAGCAGTATACGTTTTGGGGCAAGGGCGTAAGCCAAGGCCACTCCGACGCGATAAGAAGAATTAAAGGCGTTGCCGACGCGCGTCAGTATACCGTACCCATAGAGGAAGCTGTAGAAAGCGTGAGAAGGGGCGAAAACCCCACTCTTGCCGCAGGCGAAAAGCACAAACGCGATTGCTACGTGGTGCTTGCGGAGGGCGCGGATAAGGAGTACGTGGAAAATGCCATAAAGACGATGCCCAAGTATTTTGCGGATTATCCCACTACCGTAAATTTCATCTCCCAAGAGGAGCTTGACAAATATCATAAGGGTCTTCCGCACGGCGGAAGCGTAATTTCAAGCGGCACGACGGGAAAGAACAACGAAAATTCTCACACTATAGAATACAAGCTTAACCTCGACTCAAACCCCGAATTTACCGCAAGCGTTCTCGCGTGTTGCGCAAGAGCCGTATATAAACTTGCAAATAGGGGAGAGTACGGTTGCAAGACCATACTTGATATCGCTCCCGCAGAGCTTTCCGCGCTATCGGGCGCAGAGCTTCGCGAAAAAATGTTGTAAAGGAATCTCAAAATGAACCGTGATCTGATATGTCCCAATCTCAAAATAGACGGAAGCGGAGAGCTTCTTATTGCTTCTCAAAGCGCGAAAGAGCTTGCAAAGAAGTACGGTACGCCCTTGTACGTTATGGACGAGGAACTTATAAGAAGCCGTTGCAGAGAATATAAAAGTGCCGCAGATAAAGCGTTTTACGGAAACTATAAGATATTCTACGCGTCAAAAGCGGCGTCCTTTAAACAGCTTTACCGCATTATGAAGGAAGAGGATATGTATATCGACGTCGTTTCCGCAGGCGAGATAGCGACTGCGTCGGCGGCTGGCTTTCCTATGGAAAGGGCAAGCTTTCATTCCAACAATAAGACCGACGAGGATATAGAATTCGCACTTTCGCAAGGTGTCGGCTGTTTCGTTGCAGATAATTTGGAGGAGCTTTATTCTTTAAATGAAAAGGCGCGTGAGAGGGGAATAATACAAAGGGTAATGCTTCGCTTAACCCCCGGTATAGACCCCCACACGTATGAAGCTATTTCTACAGGCAAGGTCGATTCGAAATTCGGCTTTGCAATAGAGACGGGACAGGCTTATGAGGCGATAAAGACGGTTTTATCTTTGG
>JAZRTW010000054.1:0-11031 GCA_045652265.1 Eubacteriales bacterium
GATGTGGGTGCCATCTGTCCGCCCGTCATACCGTAAATTGCGTTGTTTACGAAGATAACGGTTATATTTTCGTTTCTCGTTGCGGCGTGTACCGTCTCCGCCATACCGATGGAGGCAAGGTCACCGTCACCCTGATAAGTGAATACGATGTTTTCGGGCAAAGCGCGCTTGATGCCCGTTGCAACGGCAGGAGCTCTTCCGTGAGCCGCCTCGACCATATCGCAAGCAAAATAATCATAAGCCATAACCGCGCATCCTACGGGTGCGACACCTATTGTCTTTCCCTCGATGCCAAGCTCATCGATAGCCTCCGCAACCAAGCGGTGAATAATACCGTGGGTGCAGCCGGGGCAATAGTGAAGCTCTTTCTCGGTAAGGCTTTTCGGCTTTTCAAATACTGTCATTATTTGCACTCTCCCTTCATCTTTTTGATCGCTTCTATAACCTCTTCGGGAGTGGGGATCATTCCGCCTGCACGGTTGCAAAGGAATACGGGCTTCTTGCACTCCGATGCAAGCTTAATATCCTCGATCATCTGTCCCATCGAAAGCTCTACACTTAAGAAGCCTTTAACTTTATCTGCGGCTTCTGCAATGGGCTTTTTGGGGAAGGGCCATACCGTAAGAGGACGGATCATTCCGACCTTTATGCCCTCTTTACGCGCGGCGATAACCGCGTTTCTCGATACTCTTGCGGCAATACCGAAAGCGACTACGCAGTACTCCGCGTCGTCCATCATAAAGCTCTCGTATCTTGCTTCCGTTTCTTCGATCAGCTTATATTTTTCAAATCTCTCAAAATTCTTCTTCTCAAGCTCGTCGGGTACAAGGTAAAGAGAATTGATGATATTGTGCTTTCTCTTCATCTTCGTTCCGGTGACTGCCCAAGGCTTATCCTCTGACGTAACGGTTCTTTCCTCGGGAAGCTCTACGGGCTCCATCATCTGTCCCATAGTACCGTCCGCAAGAAGCATAACGGGCATAAGATACTTGTCAGCAAGGTCAAACGCAAGAGATGTCATATCTGCCATCTCCTGAACGGAAGAAGGCGTTAAAACTATAAGATGATAGTCGCCGTGTCCGCCGCCCTTGGTTGCCTGAAAATAGTCGGACTGCGAGGGCTGAATGCCTCCGAGACCGGGGCCGCCTCTTTGCACGTTAACGATAAGTGCGGGAAGGTCTGCGCCCGCTATGTAAGAGATACCCTCCTGCTTCAAGGATATTCCTGGGGAAGACGAGGACGTCATAACACGAAGTCCCGTGCCCGCTACGCCGTATACCATATTGATAGCGGAAACCTCGCTTTCAGCCTGCAAAAATACGCCGCCTATCTTGGGCATACGCTTTGCCATATATGCGGCAACCTCTGTTTGAGGTGTTATGGGATAGCCGAAGTAGTGTCTGCAACCCGAGCGGATAGCCGCCTCTGCAATAGCTTCGTTGCCCTTCATCAAAACCTTTTCTGCCATTTAAGCCACCTCATTTCTCAACGGTGATAACGCAATCGGGGCACATTGTCGCGCAGAATGCGCAGGCGATGCACTTTTCCTGATCTGTTATTTCAGCCGGTGAATGTCCCTTTCTGTTTATTTTTTCCTTGGAAAGTACGATAAGTTTCTTCGGGCATACGGTAACGCAAAGTCCGCAGCCCTTACATCTGTCCGTGTCAAACGTAAGCTTTGCCATTTTTGATCTCTCCTTTATTAAAAGATTTTCTCCTGAAGCTTCAAGGGAAATACCCTCTCTGCGTTTATTTTTCCGCAGATGCTCTCATTACAAGTCACGTACGCTATGGGAAGCGCACTCAACTTTGCAAGTTCATCTGCCTCTTTTTGCGTTTTTTCGATATCCTCCGCCGTCGTTTCGTCGCCTAAATTGGAATTGTTGATTATCGCGGTAAACGGTATCTTACACGCCGCTTCTATCTCCTTCATTATCGCGTAAGCTTCTTGGGCGTTTCGCGTTAAAGGTCTGTAGAAATTTGCGACGAAAAACATCGCGTAATCGTTTTCTTGCAATATATACGGTGCGTATCTGCCGAGGGCGTAAGCGCCTCTGTCGTCGCCTCCTACGTCCAAAACGGCGTGTCTTCCTCTTTGCTGAACGAGCCCGTAAAGCTCACCCGGCAAGGCGGGAAGGTCTACGCTCGTATTTGCAAACGGAAGCGATATGACGTCAACTCCCGCCGCCAAAAGCTCTTTTTCGCTGTCCTTCGTGCGAAAATACGGATTTACGACGTCCATATCCGCTATGGCTACGGAAAGTCCCGCATTTTTAAGCGCCATCGCGTAATTTACGGCAATATTCGTTTTTCCGCTTCCGTAGTGTCCGCAAAAGAGATTTACTCTTTTTACAGGGAAGCCTTTATAGGATATGTCCATTTCATATAGTCCTCGACCTTACCCGTCTGCATACCGTAAAGCTCATTGTAGAGTCTTTGTGCAATAGGTCCGATCTCGTTGTTGTTTACGATGTAATTCTCGCCCTCGTCATAAAGCTCGCCGATGGGAGAAATAACTGCGGCAGTACCCGTACCGAACGCTTCGTTAAGTTTACCCGTCTTTTGTGCTTCGATAACCTCGTCGATGGAAAGCTTTCTTTCCTCGACCTTGTATCCCCACTCACGAAGAAGCTCTACGCAAGATGCTCTCGTTACGCCGGGGAGAATGTTTCCGTCCTCAAGCGAGGGAGTAATTACGACGTTGTCGATTACGAAAAATACGTTCATCGCACCGACTTCGTCTATGTACTTGCGGTGTACTCCGTCAAGCCACAAAACCTGTGCAAACCCCTTCTCCTCTGCCTTCTGCTGACCGATAAGGCTCGCGGCGTAGTTTCCGCCCGCCTTCGCAAGTCCCGTGCCGCCCTTTACGCAGCGCACGTATTCTCTCTCAACCATAATCTTAACGGGGTTGATGCCTGCGGCGTAGTAAGAGCCTACGGGTGAAAGAATTATTGCAAAGATATATGTCTTTGCGGGGTGAACACCGAGGAAGGGGTCGGTTGCAATTATAAAGGGACGAATGTACAAGGACGTGCCGTCTTTCTTGGGAATCCAATCCTTATCAGCTTCAACGAGAGCGCATATAGCCTCAAGCGCTACCTCGGGATCGATCCTGGGTACGCAAAGTCTGTCGCAGGTGTTGTTCATACGCTCAATGTTCTTATTAGGTCTGAAAAGCTTGATTTCGCCGCTAGGGTGACGGTATGCCTTCATACCCTCGAAAAGCTCTTGCGCATAATGGAATACCATCGCAGAAGGGTCAAGCGCTATGGGGCCGTAGGGAACGATTCTTCCGTCGTGCCAGCCCTTCTCCTCTGTATAGTTCATAAGGAACATATGGTCTGTGAAGATTTTACCAAAGCCGAGCTTGCTTTCATCTTGCGGCTTTGCTTTGGGTGCTTCGTTCTTAATGAATTTGAAATTTGACTTCATTTTTATATCTCTCCTTTACGGTAATATTACAGTTTGCTTCTTTGTATCTTTCCGCTTGCGGTCTTGGGGAGCTCGTCTTTGAATACGACTATTCTCGGATATTTATAGGGCGCCGTGTTCTTCTTAACGTACTCTTGGATCTCTTTTTTCAGCTCTTCCGTCGGTTCCGTACCCTTTACGAGTACGATAGACGCCTTTACGACCTGACCTCTGACCTCGTCGGGTGCGGGGCTTACGCCGCACTCAAGCACGTAGGGAAGCTCCATTATAACGCTCTCGATCTCGAAAGGTCCTATGCGGTATCCGGAAGACTTGATAACGTCATCGCCTCTGCCGACGTACCAATAAAATCCGTCCTCGTCGCACCACGCCATATCACCCGTGTGATAGTAGCCGTCGTGCCATACCTCTTTCGTTTTCTCTTCATCTTTATAATAGCCTGTGAAGAGTCCGCAAGGTGCGCCCTCTGCGGTGCGTATAACTATCTCGCCCGTTTCGCCCTTCTTGACGGGTTTGCCGTCTGCGTCCATAAGCTCGACCTTGTATATCGGTGCGGGTCTGCCCATAGAGCCGAGCTTGTGAGGTGCGCCCGTAAGGTTTCCGATGACCATAGTGGTCTCGGTCTGTCCGAAACCTTCAAGTATCTGAAGGCCCGTCGCCTTTTCAAACTGGCGGTATATCTCGGGGTTAAGCGCTTCTCCCGCCGTAGTCATATGTTTTACGCTTGAAAGATCGTATTTGGAGATATCCTCCTTGACCATCATACGAAGCATAGTAGGAGGTGCGCAGAAGGTGGTGATGTTGTATTTTGCGAACATAGGAAGTATATCAGCCGCGCTGAAGCGGTCGAAATCGTAAACGAATGTCGCCGCCTCGCAAAGCCACTGTCCGTAGAATTTACCCCACATAGACTTCGCCCAACCCGTATCGGAGATGGTGAAGTGAAGCCCGTCGGGATCTACGTTATGCCAATATTTCGCGGTATGGAAATGTCCGAGTGCATATCTGTAGTCATGAGCGGCTATCTTGGGATAACCCGTCGTGCCCGATGTAAAGAACATTATCATCGTATCGTCGCCGCCGGGACTGTCCTCGGTTCTCTCGAAATGAGTGCTGAAAAGTGAAGCCTCGTCATCAAAGTTTCTCCAGCCCTCTCGATATCCCTCGACTATTATCTTATGTTTAAGCCCGCCGTAGCTCTGTGCGGCTTTGTCGACCTCTTCGGCACAAGCACCCTTTGATGTGCATATTACTGCGGAAATGCCCGCCGTTTCAAGACGGTACTCTATATCGTGCGCAAGGAGCTGATTCATCGCAGGTATACCGATAGCGCCAATGCGGTTAAGCCCGAGCATCGCATACCAGAACTGGTAGTGTCTGCCCATCATAAGCATTACCTTATCGCCCTTCTTGATTCCCAAGGACTTAAAGTAGTTTGCGGCTTTGCACGAATTCTTCTTTACTTCGGAAAAGCTTATGTATTTCTCGGTCTTGTCCGTCGAAATATGAAGCATCGCCGTCTTGTCGGGATCTTTTTTCGCGATAACGTCAAGAATATCGTAAGCAAAATTGAACTTTTCGGTATTCTTGAAGCTTATGGATAAAGGCGTACCCTTTTCGTCCTCCGTAACGTCAATGAACTTCTTATACGCACGCTCCGCGTCGTCTCTTTTAAGAGGCGTTTTCGCCTCTAAAATAGTCTGTTTACGAAGCTCGGGTATGGGCTCTCCCGTGGGATTTAAAACTATCGCGTAGAAGGTGCAGTCACCGCCGCCGACGGCTATCATACCGTGGGGTGCGGAGCTATCGTAATAGATACTGTCGCCGGGAGAAAGAATCTCCTTATGCTCGCCTATCTGCACCATAAGATTACCCGAAACGACGATGTCGCATTCTTGGCCTGCGTGCGTGGTGAGCTCTATATCCTTATGCTGTGCTTCTTCATCGTAGCGGCAGCACACGTAAAGCGGCTCTGCTATCCTGCTTCTGAATGCCGAAGCAAGATTATAATAAGTCATACCGTGAGCCTCTTCTATCCTCTGTCCCGCACCCGCTTTCGTGACGGTAAAGGATTTAAGCGTGGGGCTCTTACCCTCGATTATGTCCGTAACATCAACGTTAAAGGCGAGGGCGCAACGGTAAATGAAGGCAAAGTTCAAGTCGCAGCGTCCGTTTTCGCAGTCGGTATACTCCTCTACGGAAACGCCCGTCTTTTGCGCCATTTCTTCAACCGTTAGATTTTCGATCTCGCGAAGCTCGTATATCCTTCGCGCCATTTCCTTGATCTTGAGATCAAGGCCTGTCATACTCTGCATGATTTCCTCCGTTTTTACTCTATGGAACAGAAACAGCCCGTCCCAAAGATAAAATACTTTGAGACGAGCTTTTAACCCGCGGTACCACTCAAATTACGGAAAATACATTCCGTCACTTAACGGGGCAAACACCCCTTCCACACTAACGCGGCAGAC
The DNA here is from genome assembly GCA_045652265.1 of Eubacteriales bacterium. GTDB lineage: Bacteria > Bacillota > Clostridia > Oscillospirales > CAG-272 > CALCTE01. The sequence continues at coordinate 5,907 of JAZRTW010000054.1, forward strand.
ACGGAGGGATTCTACTCGGCATAAATCCTTTCTTTCCCTCGGCTCGAAAGCTACAAAAATAAGCAAATTTCGGGCGGCTTTCACCAAACGCCGTCTCTCTGTACGAAAATTCCGCGCTTATTTTCTCTTCGTCAACGCCTTTGATTTTTCGCTATTCTATCATATATGAAGATTTTTGTCAATAGTTTTTTGTATTTTTTCGCCTTGACATATTTTTACACGTCGGGTATACTCAATATAAGAGATACGAGGCCTTAGGCCATAGGCCATAGGCCTTAGTAATCAGAAGTTTACAGCTTGGAGATAAGATGGAAAGTTATAAAGATTTGAAAGTTTGGCAAAAGTCAATGATGTTAGTGAAAGAAATATACTCCGTTGTTAAGCTCTTGCCAAAAGAAGAACTGTTTGCTCTATCCGCCCAAATGCGTCGTGCCGCTGTTTCAATTCCTTCAAATATTGCAGAGGGGTTTGGACGAAATTTGCCAAACGAATATGTCCGTTTTTTAAATATTGCAAAAAGTTCAAGCTATGAATTGGAAACACAGTTAAACATTTGCGTTATGCTTAACTATACGTCAAAAGAGCAAATACTGACTGCACTTGAATTAACCGATGAAATAGGAAAAATGATAACCGCATTGACAAAGTCTCTCGCACCGAATATCTAACCCTCTCTCCCCCAACAACCAACTACTAAGGCCTAAGGCCTATGGCCTATGGCCTAAAAAGGAACACTATGACAAACATCAAAACCGTATTTTTAGACGTAGACGATACACTTCTCGATTTTCATAAATGCGCAGAGGTAAGTATGTTTACCGTTGCGCGTGAGCTTTCGCTTTCCTTTCCCGAAAACGCGATGGAAATATTCCACCCCATTAACAACGGGCTTTGGGAAAAGATAAATTCGGGAGAGCTTACCATACCCGAGCTTTACAAGGTTCGTTGGAATATGGTGCTTTCCGCTATGGGAATCGACTACGACGGAGAAGAATTCGAAAAGCGTTTTTTAAAGACTTTACACGAAACTGCCGTAAAGACCGACGGCGCTTTGGAGCTCGTAGAGTATCTTTCAAAAAAATATAACCTCCACGTAGCAAGCAACGCCCCCGAAAAGCAACAGCAGCTCCGTCTTGAAAAAGCAGGGCTCCTTCAATATTTCGACAAGATATTTACCTCGGAAAAAATCGGATACGCAAAACCCCAGAGCGAATTTTACGCTTTCTGTCTTCAAGGACTCAAGCCCTGCGAGTGCTGTATGATAGGCGACAGCCTATCAGCAGACGTGGACGGCGCGGAAAAAGCGGGAATGAAAGCTATATGGTTTAACAAAAAAGGACAAAACGAAACAAGGAACGTCGTCGTAACGTCCCTTGCCGAAATTATGAATATTCTTTAATTTTCAGCCGCAGACAATGCCGCGCCTATGACAGTGCCGAATCTCGAATACTCGGGAATTATGAAATTCTTTCCGAATATCCTCGAAAACTTGGCAAACAGCGGCTTTGCCTGCGGTATCGTTGACAAAGCGCCCGTTAAAACTATATCGTCTATCTGCGTAAATCTCGCGCAGAAAACGGATATCATACCTATCGTCTCAAACACGAGGTTTACCGTACCGAGCGCAAGATCCGCCTTCGTCGCGGTATCGGACACGTTTCCGAAGTTTGCCGCCGTAACCTCTGCGGCAAGTCCCGACAAAGCCTTTTTCGTGATTCCGCCGACGTGAAGGTCGACTTTTGCAAGATCTCCCTCTCCCGCAAGCTCGCTTATGTTATCCGTATGCTCCATACCCACGATGAGCTTCGAAAGCCCCGTGAGAGTGCCGCCGCCGACACCCGTACCGCCGAGATACGTAAACTCCTCGCCGTCGCACTGGACCATAGCCGTACCCGTGCCCATACTCACTACTATCGCTTTGTCAAGCTTCGTCAAATAAAGTCCTCCCCTGCCGATACAGTCGAATTCTTCAAGGTGTACCGTGGGAAGTCCGTATATCATATCGGGCAGAAAAGTCGAGCCGACGCCCGTGGTCATAATTCTCTCTATATCGTCGATGTTCATACTGTTCTCGGCAAGAAATTTGCCGAAAGCGCCGTAAGCCGACGTCAAGGGGTCGTTTGCTTTGACGACCATCGGCTCAAGCATTTTTCCGTCTTTAAAACCGACTATTTTCGTTGCGCTTCCGCCAACGTCAATTCCTATAACCGTTTTCATAGCATATCCTCATTTATGGTATTGTTTTCCCGCGCAGATCGTAAAGGCGCGGTATATCTGCTCCGCGAGCATCACGCGCATAAGTCTGTGCGGAAAGGTCATTTTCGAAAAGCTCAAGCGGTAATTTGCTTGCGACTTTACTCTCGGAGAAAGCCCGTATGAGCTTCCTATTATAAATGTAAGGCTGTCGCAGCCTTCCGTGCTGACTTTATCGCAAAGGCGCGCAAGTTCTTCACTTGCAAGCTCCTTACCCTCAACGCATAAGGCTACGGTGTACGACTTTTTCGGCACAGCCGAAAGTATCATTTCCGCCTCTTTTTCAAGAGCTTTTGCTATCTCGCTTTCGGAAGGGTTCTCGGAAAGAGGCGACTCCTTTATCTCGACAGATGAAAATTTGCAATAAGCCGAAAGGCGCTTTGCGTATTCATCAACCGCTTCTTTATAATAGCTTTCCTTGAGATTTCCTACGTGTATTACCGTCACTTTAAGCATAATACGCCTCCGACGGTTCCTTTCGCGGAGCAACACATATATTCACATCACTTTTCGCCGCAAGACGCGCCCCTGCCAAAGCAAGCTCGGGCATATTGTTCTCGCGGCTCAAATGAGCAAGGATTATTTTCTCCGTGCCGCTTTTCGAAAGCTCGCTTATAAAAAGGTCACACTCTTCGTTTGAAAGGTGGCCTTTTTTTGATTTTATCCTTCGCTTGAGCTCGTAAGGGTAGCTTCCGAGCATAAGCATATTCTCATCGTAATTTGATTCGAGCACTACTATCTTACAGCCCGAAAGGCTTTCGCGTATCTCGCTTGTTACGTAGCCGATATCAGTGCAATATCCTATACGTTTTTCGCCGTCTTGCGAAACGACGTAGCCGAAGCTTTCGGCGGCATCGTGCGGTGTTGCAAACGATACGAAATCAAGCCCCGCGCAAGACACGCACTCACCTTCCGCGACAAGTCTTACGTCCAAAAGTCCGAGCGCCTTTGCCGTGCCCGCACTCGCAAACACGGGAATATCGGGAAGCCTCTTTCGCAAAACGCATAGCCCTTTGCAATGGTCGCTGTGCTCGTGGGTTATGAAAAGCCCCTCTATGTTCTTGGGATCAAATCCGAGCTCTTTTACTCTTTCAAGTATAGTCTTTGCACTCGCTCCCGCGTCAATAAGCGCAAGACGCTCACCGTTTATCACAAGGGACGAGTTTCCCTCGGAGCTTGAGCAAAGAGTTACTATTCCGGTCATTATTCTTTGCTTTCCTCTGCGTCTGAAACGTGCTCGTTATTTACAAAAGTACCTTCGATAACCTTTCCGTCGGCTTTGGTATATTTACCCTTGCCGTTCATTGCGCCTTCTGCAAATTCGCCCTCGTACTTATCTCCTCCGTCCCAAAGGTAAGTGCCCGTGCCGCTTATGACATCGTCCTTATAATCGCCGTCATAGATATCACCTTTCGCAAAGAAGAATTTTCCCTTGCCGTTTTTGCCGTTATTGGAGAAATTACCTACGTATACGTCCTCACTGCCGTGGTGGTATACACCCTTGCCGCTTTTGTAGTTATTCTCAAAAGTGCCGACGTACCACGTTCCTGCGGGAAGCTCTTTTGCGGTGAGAGACGTAAGGTTCTCACCCTGTGCCATAATTGCATCATAGTTAAAAGCAGCAAGGTCAGAAGTGTCGCAATCGTTCCAAAGGAACACGCCCTTGCCGTTTTTCATACCGTCGGTAAACTCACCGATATATACTTCGCCCTCACTATAATAAAGTGTGCCCTTGCCCGTGAACGCGTCGCTTACGAAATCGCCCTCGTAGCAGTCTTCGTTTGACCAGGTGTATTTGCCCTTACCGTTCATTCTGTAGTCTCTTATCTTGCCCTCGTAAACGTCTCCGTTTGCAAATTCAAGCTTTACGGCGTTTTCAACTACCGTTCCGTCGGCAAACGTTACGGTAAAACCGCAGTCCGTGACCTTTGCGGTCATTCCGTCGGAATAATATATAGTTCCGCTCTTGGGTACGGTATCCTCACCCGCCTTGGTGACGAATCCCACAAAAGTAAGTCCACTCTGCTTTGCGTATCTGCCGCCTGCCATAAGCATTATCAAAATTACGGCGAAAACAGCGATAAGCGCTATTATGAAGAGTTTTGACATTATGCTCGTGCCTTTTTTACGATTGCTCATTTTGTTCCTCCGTGTCGGAATTTTCTTCCGCTTTTTCTTCAGTTTCTTTTTCTTCCTCTTCATCGGGGTAATACTCAAAGCCGTCCTCGGTCTTATGTCCTCCCGATTCGGACGAGGTGATGGAATTTGCAAGTGCGTCGACCTTCTCGACGATCAGATCCTTCGTGAAGTATATCGCTCCGAAAACTATCGCTATAAGTATAACGGATATGACCGTCATACCGAGCGGCTTTTCGCTCACGCTGTACGTGCGCTGTGCTCTAACAAGATTTTCTTCGGGAATATAGTATCGCTTTACGTCTTCGCCGACACATACGCAAATACGGCTTTGCGGCACCGACTTTTCAAGTCTCGACTCGTGATATTTTACATTTTTCACTATACCAAGCTCTTCAAGGCTTTTTGCAGTTTCGGGACTGAATGCCTCTTTTTCAAGAAGCAGTCTTACGCCCTTACCCGCAATTATCTTGCAGTAATACGCGAAGATCATCGCTATGGCAAAGCCTACGAGAGCATAAAGTATAAGGTCGATAAGCCCTCCTGCCAGAGCACCTATATCCACTCCGGTGGGCACACCTTTGTTTGCAGCAAGATATATCATAGCTTATGCCTTTATTACGTCTTTGCCGCCCATATAAGCTCTCAAAGCTTCGGGAATGGTTATGCTTCCGTCGGCTTGCAAGTGGTTTTCCAAGAACGCGATAAGCATTCTCGGGGGCGCTACTACCGTGTT
>JAZRTW010000055.1:0-3651 GCA_045652265.1 Eubacteriales bacterium
TCCTCGGGGGTTTCTTCAGGCTTGTCCTCGGGATTTTCTTCGGGATTCCCGTCTAATTCGGGGAATTCGTCCAAAGCAGGAGCATCTGCTTCTATTTCCTCAATTTCTATAGCTTTGGCCGCGCAAGAGCACACAATAAGGCAAAGCAACAAAAGCATTGCCAAAAGTGTAATTTTCTTCATCTGCTTCTCCTTATCTCAAACGTCAAATTTGTTTTGTTCGGCAGTCGTATCGGCACTGTATTTATAGCCGAGGTGCTCGTAGGCAAGTGCCGTTGCGAGTCTTCCTCTCGGTGTTCTGCTCAAAAATCCTATCTGCAGTAAGTAGGGCTCGTATACGTCCTCCAAGGTCACCGTCTCCTCGCCTATCGTCGCTGCAAGAGTTTCGATGCCGACGGGACCGCCCTTATATACCTTGATTATCGTTTCAAGCATCCTTCTGTCAGTTCTGTCAAGTCCAAGCTCGTCTATCTCCATCATGCGAAGGCATTTGTCAGATATCTCCGCATCTATTACGCCGTTACCGATAACCTGCGCGTAGTCTCTGACGCGGCGCAAAAGACGGTTTGCAATTCTCGGCGTGCCTCTTGAACGGGACGCTATCTCCAAAGCGCCGTCGCGGTCTATGCCAACATTGAGTATGCCCGCAGAGCGAGTTACTATCTTTGCAAGCTCCTCCACCGTGTAAAGCTCAAGGCGAAGTATCATACCGAAACGGTCGCGAAGGGGGGAAGTAAGCTGTCCTGCTCTCGTAGTTGCGCCTATAAGCGTAAAATGCTTCAAGTCAAGTCGTATGCTTCTCGCGGACGGGCCTTTACCCAAAATAATATCGAGTGCAAAATCCTCCAAAGCGGGATAAAGTATCTCCTCTACGCTTCTTTGAAGGTGATGTATCTCGTCGATAAACATAACATCGCCTTCATTTAAGTTCGTAAGAAGCGCCGCAAGGTCGCCCGGCTTTTCTATGGCGGGTCCCGACGTTATACGGAAATTAACGCCCATTTCCTCTGCAATGATACCCGCAAGCGTCGTCTTACCTAGTCCGGGAGGGCCGTACAAAAGCACGTGGTCAAGGCTGTCGCCTCTCGACTTTGCCGCTTCGATGGCTATTTTGAGCTGTTCTTTGGCGAGTTCTTGTCCTACGTATTCGTCAAATCTTTTCGGTCTTAGGGAAAACTCGTTTTCGCTGTCCTCCGAGGTAAGAGACGAGCTTATTACTCTGTCGCTTGAAAATTCGTCCATCAGATCTCCTCCGTTATTATATCGTAAAGCTCTGCCGCGTCGTACGCTATTTTGTCCGCTCCCACGCTTTCAAGAAGCTCCGGCGGTCTGTAGCCCCACGCGACTCCTATGCAATAAAATCCTGCGTTTTTCGCGGTAAGTACGTCTACGTTGGAATCGCCGATGTACGCTACCTTCGTCTTATCGGTAACGCCGAGGCTCTCCATCATAAGATACGCTCCTGCAGGGTCGGGCTTTACGGGTACTCCCGCACACTCTCCCCTCGCGCAGTCGATAAGTCCTTTGTCAAACTTACACTTACAAAGCTGTTTTACGAAGAAATCGAGTTTATTTGAAAAAACGCCTATCTTGAAGCCGTCTTTTTTCAGCTTTTCAAGAAGCTTTGTAATACCGTCGAAGGGGGCTGTCTTGTCCGCGTAGCAGACATCGTATTTATCACTGAATTTCTGCCTTGCGCCTTGATGGTCGTAATCCTTTGCGCCTATAGCCTCTGCGGCACTTTTTATCAAATGATCTACTCCGAAGTTTATTCCCGCAAGAGTTTGCTCTCTCGAAAATTCCTTTTCGCTTATTCCGAAAGCGTACGCAACGGCGGTACGCAAATCCTCTATCGTATCGAGAAGCGTGCCGTCAAGATCGAAAATCACAGTATCAAAGCGTCTCATCGTTATCTCCGTAAAAACATATTAAATCATTATATTATACCATATAATTTTAATAAATGCAAACAAAAAAACCGTTTCTTACGAAAATATATCGAAGAAAACGGTTTTTCGTATTGTTTTTTGCGCCGCAAGCTTAATTTGAGTTATTCAAAGCGGCATCGTAAAGGTCTTGGAAATGGTCTTCTGCTTGGTTCTTTCTTCCGGCAGCGAAGCTTGCGATATCAGTCGAGCCTCTGGGAATCAAGGTGCGAAGAAGGCTCGAATATCCGACGCCCCAGCCGTCGTAAATAAATCCGTAGTCGAAGTATACGTTCGGGAAGATGTAATCCTCAAGCATTTCAAGGCTTTCAAAATCTCTCGTACCGCTTCCGAAAAGGGACTGCTCTACAAGTGCGGGATAGATCATTCTGTAAGAATAGTAAGCCATCGCCTCAAGGATTATGCTCGTTCTTTCGTGATTCTGGTTGTCGATAGGCACGCAAATAGCCAAGTGCCACGGATCCACCCAAGAGCCGTACCGTTCTTGGTTTTCATCAAGTTTGGGAAGGGGAATTATACCGAAATTGACGTCGTAGGCACGAAGCGCAATAGCGTCGCTTGCGGAAGCTACGTGAAAGAGCACTTTGCCCTCCGCAAAGGCCTCCGTATACGCCTGACGTTCTGCGTCCATTTCATAAATGACGCCTCTTTTGCCGGTATTCAAAAGCGTGTTAAGCTTTGCAACGGCGCTTGACATTCTCGGTGTATTGACAAGATATTCCGGCTGATCGTTTTCACCCTTCGTTACGGTGCTCTGTCTGAAGGCTCCGTACCAAAAATTGAGATAAGAGTGGTCGTTGCACGTTACGGCAAGCCTATCGTTATTGTCGTACAGCCCGTCGCCGTTAATATCTGCGGAAAAATTCTTCGTGACGTCGATCATCTTGTCGATAGTCCACTTACCCTGTCTTACCAGCTCGTAAAAGTCGGGAAGATCGTACTCTTTCGCAAGATCTTTGTTAAACAGCACGCATGCCGACATATTGTAGTATCCGTAGCACGAGGAATTTATTGCGAAAAACGCCTCGTCAAACATGGAACAGCTTTCGGTAAAGCTCTGTATCCACCACGGTTTCGAAAGGTCGCAATACTCAAGATAGTCAAAAGAGAGCACTGCGTCCGCAACGATAAGCGAAGCGCAGGCAGACGTGCTGTGTATTGCCGCCGCGTCAAACGCGTGGTCGCCCGCAAGCACGCTGTCGATTATCTTCTGTGCTTGTTTATCGGTATAAGTGTTGAAATCCTTCGAGTCTATAATTACGCCGAGCTCATCACGCAAAGCAAGATTTCTATTGTATATTGCATCGTTTACGGGATCTCCGTTGATGCCCTCTCTCAAATAACGGCTCGTGCCGCTCGGAGCAGGTGCGAAGATCGTGAAGACGTAGTCCTTGTAATTGATACCTTCGGGGATATCCAAGGTCGCATCGGAAAGCTCGACCTTCATCTCGTCATCTCCGTCGCCTTCCGTATCTTCCGTCGTGCCCTGCGAAATAGCATCGTTTATCTTGTCTGCGTCCTTTTCGGCAACGATCATACAAACGAAGGAAAGCGCCAAGCCAAGAAAAAGCACTAAAATTCTCTTTAACATATATCCATATTCCTCAAAAAAGTCGGTTTTGTCAATTATATCGCATCTCTTCTATATTTACAAGTCACTTTTGTTCGTCTTTTGGTATTTTCGTCACTTTTTTATTAAAAATATA
>JAZRTW010000056.1:0-13397 GCA_045652265.1 Eubacteriales bacterium
ATATGCGTCGAGGTACTCGCTCTTTATATAGGCGACCTCGCCCTTGGGCGACACTATCTTATCCCAACCGTCGCTTCCCTTTTCGAGTCTTACGATAAGCGTGCCGGCATTTATTCGTCCGAGCGCTTCGTGGTCGGTTCCCGGGCCGCTTCTGTAGTTGACGTAAGAATTTACGCTTACTATGCCGCTTTCTACGTCGCTGTCCTCCGTGCCGCCGCCGATGTCCGTATCGCCACCGCCACCGTCTTCTTCCTTTAGCGTGAGGTATTCGCTGTATACGTACGCCGTTTTGCCCGAAGCAAGAAGCACCTTACTCCAACCGTTCTTACCTCTTGCGACGCGTGTAAGCTCCGTGCCTTTGTTTAGAGTTTCGATTATTGCCGACGTCGTGGACGCGCCTTCTCTTGCGTTGACCTGCTCCGTCGTTACGACGGTTTCGTTACATTCCGCGTAATCGGTATCGCCTACCTCTGTTGACAAATATTCGCTCTTGGTATAAGCAACGTAGCCTTCCTTTGTTAATATCCTGTCCCAACCGCTGTCGCCGATACCCGTTCTAACGAGTACCGTGCCTTTATTTGCCGTGCCGTAGCTGTCCGCGCTTGTTGAAGGCTCTTTGCGAAGATTTACGGTTTCTTTAAGCACTACGAGCTCGTTTACCTCCGTAAAGTTACCGCCTGAAGTACCGGTATCTTCTTTTATCGCTTTAGCGGTGACGTATACCACCTTACCGTCAGAACTTATCACTCTGTACCACTCTTCGCTCTTTCCGACCGCGAAAAGCTCCGTGCCCGCAACGACTGTGCCGTATTTATCCGCGTCCGCGCTCGGTGCGTAGCGAAGGTTTGCGCCGTCGGTGGTCTTTACCGTTTTCGCTATAGCTTCAAAACCGTCACTCACCGCAGTATCCGACGCTTTTGTGTATTCTTCGTATACAAAGCCTATAGTTCTGTCTTCAAGGAACACTCTGCACCAACCGTCCGCTTTACCTGTGCAGACGAGCTCTGTGCCTTTGGCAAGCTCTTTTATTACGTTTGACGCGGTCGAAGCCGCGCTTCTTAAATTAACTGCCGTGGTCGTCACGATAAGCTCGTAGCAAGCATTTGATTCCACCGTGCCGCCGCCGATGTCCGTATCGTCTCCGTCTTCTACGCCGTCGTCAGCGTAGTCTATATCCTTTTTCGGTGTTCCGAGGTCGGTGACTTCGACGCCGGGGAAGTAGGTGGAAAGTATCGTATCGTAGGTGTATCCCGCTTTTGCGAGGTCTACGGCGCCGTACATACTGATACCGCCTCCGTGTCCGTTGCCCTTGCCGTCAAACTGTATCGTATATTGGCTTGTCGAAAACTGCTTTTCGCCGTTTGCCGTAAGGACGGTAAGCTCCTTGGGGGTGGTATCGCTTAAGGTATACTGCCCGTCTGCCGTTACGATATTTACGTCGGAGCTGTTCATCGTGCCCGCAATTTTGCTGTTTCCCGTAGCGATGGAGAGCGGGTAGTTATAGCTTATCGAAAAGTACGCGCTCGGGCAATATTTTACAAGCGCGCCTCTGACTTTTGAGGAGGTTTTGACCGTAGCGGTATGTCCTGCCTCGTCCACAAATTCAAGCTCGTATATGTAAACGCCCGAATACTTCGAATACTGCTTGACGTTGAGCGCAACTATCGGGCTTGTCAGCTTGGAAAAGCCTGTGTAGGATTTGGTGCGAAGGTATGCGGCAAGCGTAGTCGGGTCGACCACGTTCGTCCATACGCCCTGCGGGTGATTTGGGTGGCTTTCGACCTCAATGGGTATCGTGACTGACGTGAGGTAGGGATAGAGCACGTTTCCGCCCCATATATCTCTTACGTCCTCCGTTACGCCGCCGTTTGTGCCGTTATATATGCCCATTATGGGCTTTCCGTCGTAGGTTACTATCTGTCCCGTCGTCGCGGCAAGCGCGGTGCGGAAATTCTGATAGTCCCTCGTCATTCCCTTATAGTTCTGGCAATGCGAGGTGGTGCATACGTCGAAGCCGTACGCGGAATTATGTCTTGCGTCGTAGTGATATGCCGCAAGCGTTCTTATGGTGCAAACGAAGGCTTTAAGCGTTTCCATCGGCCAAGAGGGGATTATTTCCCACGGGCAAACACCGAGTGCGTAGGTTTCAAGGTCGAGTACGTTTATAACTCTTATCTTGCCGCTTACGTTTGCAAATTCCATAACGCCGTCGTAGAGGTTACCGCTCGAAAGCTTCGTGTAATGCGTTTTCGTTTCGGTTTGCATTTGGAGGGCTCTTGTGCCCATATGCACTCCCGACGTGTCGCACTCAAAAAGGATACGCTTTGCGCCGTTATCGTAAAGCACCGTGCCGTTTCCGCTTCCCGCGACGACCGTACTTGCGGGTACGCCCTTGGGGAAGGTCGCATACGAATTCTGTGCCGCTTCCTTCGAAGCGTAAGCACCCATACGTACGCGGAAGGTGCCGCCTATGTACGCGACGTACGCGAGTACGCCTGCGTTTCGTATCTCTTTGACCTGCGCGTAAGCCTTGGCGTAGCTTGTAAATTTATCGCCCGTCTGCAAGTGGTAGTTACCGACGGTCTTACTTCCCACGGTTATGTTTTTTTCAACGAGCACAGTCGCACTCGTAAGGCCGGGGAATTCGCCGAGCTTCTTAAAGGTACGCTTGTCCGTCATAATTCCCACGGAAAAACCGTAGTCCGAGGTTATTTGAACGCTCTGCGTCATAGACGAGTCGTAAATAAGACCGACGCGCACCTGCATATTCTCGTTTATCTCCGCTTTGGCTTCCGCGTTCATAAAGACGATGCCCGAAAACGCAAGCGCGATCATTATGACCGCTAAAACGAGGCACATTATCCTCATTATAAGCTTATTTGATTTCATATTCGCCTCTCACGAGAACGTATGCGCTGTCGCTCGTTACAAGAATTCCGCGACCGTCGCCTATGGGGTTGATGATATAGTGGTCAAGACAAAGCTCCTCGCCTGATGTGAGGTCTTTACCTGCCGTGAGATCGGAAAGTCCGTCGTCGACCGTTACAGCCGTTGCCGTACCGCTTCGAAGGATAAGTTCCATACAGCCTTTCGCAACTACGGTCTGTCCCTTCGTAAGAGATACGAGCGAATACGAAATATCGGCGGTGATGCCGTCTGCTTTAAGGTCTGCGATTATCTCGCTCTTTATCTCGTCATAAAGCTCCGCCTTTAAGTCGTCCTTTATCTCTCCGACAATGTCAAGCGCTTCAAGCTGAGAGGCAAGCTCGTCCTCTATAGTATCCTTTATCGTATCCTTTACGCCCGCGCTTATATCGAGAAATTTCGCGTCGACGTAGCTTTTCGTAACGAGAGGGTCGCTTGCGGAGTCGTAGCCGCCGTTTGCGGCGTAAACTATCGCAGACAGTGCGCAGGTAAGGGATATCGCAAGTAAAAATGCAATAAGGTTCGTTCTTTTCATAGTCTTTCCTTTCTTTTATACTCCGTACATTAAATCCATATAGTTTGGCATGGGCCATTTGTTCTCGGGCATTAGCCGTTCAATATCGTCGCAAGCCTCTCTTATGCTTCTCATCTTCGGCATAACGTAGCTTGAGAAGAAGTAAGCCCTGTCCTCTTTTTCAAGCTCGGCGCTTCTTGGGAGTCTTGTTTCGACTTCGCATACGAGAGCCTTCGCCATTTTAATGAGATTTACGAGATTTTCTATGTCTACTTTTACAAAGGACGCGTCAAGCCCAAGCTTTTCAAGCTTTATAGCTTCTTCGGCAAGCTCGCTAACGTAAGTGTTTGCGGCGGGTAGAATCTGTCGAGATGCAATGTGGCTTACTATCTGCGCTTCTATGTTTACCGTCTTTGAATACGTCTCATAAGCGGTATCAAGGCGCGCGCTTATCTCGGGCTCGGTGAGCACTTTGTTTTTCGTGAGCACCTCGACGTTCTTTTTCTGTTTAAGCGCCGAATACGCGTCTACGGAGCTTTTAAGCTCGGGAAGACCGCGCCTTTTTGCTTCGGCTCTCCACTCGTCCGAGTAGTTATTGCCGCCGTATATTATTCTGCCGTGGTCTCTTATTACTTCGTGAATAATGCTTTGGAGCTCCGCTTCGACCTTGCCCGCCTCTACGCTTTCAAGGCGGTCTGCTATCCACGATAAGCTGTCTGCCACGATAGTGTTTATCACAAAGCTCGGCGTTGCGATGGTCGCGGAGCTTGAACACATACGGAATTCAAATTTGTTACCCGTAAACGCGAAGGGAGAGGTTCTGTTTCTGTCGGTGTTTTCCTTCGGAAGATCGGGAAGCGACTTTACGCCGACTTTAATTGACTCTGCGCCATGGCTGTGGACAGCCTTTTCATTTGCGATGCCGTTTAAAAGCTCTGCAAGCTCGTCCCCTAAAAACATCGAGATTATCGCGGGAGGAGCTTCACTCATACCCAGACGCTCGTCGTTTCCGGGCGTTGCCGCCGAAAAGCGAAGGAGTTCGGGATATTCGTCAACCGCCTTAATGACGGCACAGATAAACGCAAGGAAGCTTAAATTATCTTCGGGTGTTTTGCCGGGGTTTAGGAGATTTTTGCCCGTATCGGTGCAAAGTGACCAGTTACAGTGCTTACCGCTTCCGTTTACGCCCTCAAAGGGTTTTTCGTGCAAAAGGCAGGCAAGTCCGAGCTTCTTTGCCACGCGGCGCATCGTCTCCATAATGAGCTGGTTATGGTCGCTTGCGACGTTTGCCGACGCGTATACGGGCACGAGCTCGTGCTGTGCGGGAGCGGCTTCGTTATGGCGCATCTTGCTTGCGACGCCGAGCTTCCAAAGCTCGCTGTCAAGCTCTCGCATAAATTCGCCTACGCGGAGTCGGAGTCTGCCGAAATAGTGGTCGTCCATCTCCTGCCCCTTGGCGCTTCTTGCACCAAAGAGCGTTCTGCCGCAGATCTTAAGGTCGAGCCTTTTTTCGTACGCATCTCTGTCGACGAGAAAATATTCCTGCTCGGCACCGACGTTCGAAATAACTCTCTTTGTTTTGGTATCGCCCATAAGACGAAGCACGCGCAGGGCTTGCTTGTTTATAACTTCCATAGAGCGAAGAAGCGGCGTCTTGTTGTCAAGCGCCTCGCCGTTATGTGAGAAGAACACGGTCGGTATGCAGAGCGCTCCGTCCTTTATGAAGGCGTATGAGGTGCAGTCCCACGCGGTGTATCCTCTGGCTTCGAACACGTTACGAAGGCCGCCCGATGGGAAGCTGGATGCGTCGGGTTCGCCCTTTATAAGCTCCTTTCCCGAAAATTCGAGTATTACGGAGCCGTCTTTTTTGGGGGTGATGAACGCCTCGTGCTTTTCTGCGGTTATGCCCGTTAGGGGCTGAAACCAATGCGTAAAGTGCGTCGCACCCTTTTCGACTGCCCAATCCTTCATGGCGGAGGCGACCGCGTCCGCTATGGACGAGTCTAAAAGCTCTCCGTTTTCTATTGTCTTTTTCAAAGATTCGTATATATCTTTCGGCAAGGTACTTTGCATTGCCGCGTCGTTATATACGTACTCTCCGTAGTAATCTGTTACTTTTTCCATCATAAAGTGCCTTTCGCAAACATTTTTTCATCTTATTATACTATATATTTTGTTTCTTGACAAGAGCTTTATTATCAAAAGAGAAAAAAAGGACACCTCCCCGAACAAAGTGTTCGGAGAGGTAGTTATAAGCGCGAAGTTATCCACAGGTCTGCGCGAAAATAAGGCTGTATCTATGCCTACAACGGCTCTTTCTGTTGATAAGTCTGGGGATAAGCCCCTTCGGTTGTGGATAAATCAGCGTTTTTATCCGTCGGCGTTTTCCTTAAATCTCGCTATGGGCGCTCTTTTATGTGCACTGCGACTGTGCATACGGGCGACGATTTCGGCTTTTTCGGCGTCTATTTGCTCACCGTTTATATACGCATCTATCTCGCCGTAGCTGACACCCATATCGTCTTCGTCGGTTTGCCCGTCGAAAAGTCCTGCACTCGGAGCTTTCGTTAAAATGAATTCGGGAGCTTTAAGGTAGCTTAAAAATTCGTATACCTCCGTTACCGTAAGGTCGGAGATAGGGTTAAAATCACAGCCGCCGTCGCCCCACTTTGTAAAATATCCGACGAACATTTCGCTTCTGTTTCCCGTGCCGACGACGAGTCTGTTTTCCGATGCCGCTATGGTGTAAAGCACGGTCATACGAAGGCGCGGTGCGATGTTAACGTCGGAGCTTTTGGTTATCACCTTCGTCGCGCCGAGAGCAGACTTCACAAGAGCCTCTTTAACGGGAGTGAGATCCGCAACGCGCGTTTCTATACCGTAAGCGTCCGCCAGCTTTCTTGCGTCGTCCATATCAAGCTCATAGTTTCTTTTGGAAGTGCAGGGCATAACTATACCCACCGTGTTATCGCACGCGGCTTTGCACAGTATCGCCGCAAGCGTGCAGTCCTTGCCGCCACTGTTACCGTAGACGATACCCTCTGCGCCGCTTTTTGCAAGCAGCTCCTTTATAAACGCGACACGGTTATCGAACTCTTCCTTATAATTACGCATATTACACCTTCCCGAAAGCTTGAGAGAATACTTTCGCTTTGCGGCGATAGCACTCTTATAGCTTATAATTTTTTCTTTATCGGACTTGAAATTCCCATGAAAACATTGTACAATAATTTTGAGCATATTAAAATCACCAAAATAGGAGAATTTGACATAACCAGATGAAGTATTTGGAGCTGTATAAGGAGATTCGAAAAAGCATAGAGGACGGCGTTTACGCTTACGGCGAAAAGCTACCGTCAAAGCGCATCACCGCAGATAAATACGGCGTGTCCGTCATAACCGCCGTTCACGCGCTTGAGCTTCTTTTGGACGAAGGCTACGTCGCATCGCGCCAGCGTAGCGGATATTTCGTAATATACAAGGCTGAAAAAACAAGCAAGATACCTGCCTTGCCCGAACCGCAAAGAAAGCATACGGGTTTTGTCAAGGTCGAGGATTTCCCGTTTTCGTCATTTGCAAAAACTATGCGCCGCGTCATCACGGAATACGGTGAACGTATACTTTCAAAAACGGCGGGATTCGGCAGTATAGAGCTTCGCCAAGAGATATCGCGCTATCTTGCGCGCGCAAAGGGAATGAACGCCCCCTCCGAGCGCATCGTAATAGGCGCGGGCGCGGAGTATCTTTATACGCTTGCAGTGCTTTTCTTCGGCAAAGAAAGCACCTTCGCGATAGAAGACCCGTCGTACGGGCAGATAGAGAAGGTGTACCGCTCCCACGGCGTCGTATGCGATATGCTAAAGCTTGAAAACGACGGCATAAATTCCGAGGCTCTTTCCAAAACGACGGCGAAAATACTTCACGTAAGCCCCTACCGAAGCTACCCAAGCGGCGCATCTGCGTCGGCGACAAAGCGACTTGAATATATAAGGTGGGTTCAAGGCGGCGACAGGTATATTATAGAGGACGACTTTGAGTCGGAATTTTCGAAAAAGCCTGCAGAGAGCCTATACAGCCTCGCAAACGGAGAAAAGGTTATATACATAAATACGTTCACGAAGACGGTGTCGCCCGCTATGCGTATGGCGTATATGGTGCTTCCCGAAAAGATACTGCCCGAATTCGAAAAAAAGCTCGGCTTTTATTCCTCGACCGTGCCTGCATTTGAGCAGTTCGTTATGGCACAGTTCATAAAAAACGGCGATTTTGAAAGGCATATCAACAAAATTCGCAGAAAATCGAAAAAACCTATTGACAAACAAAAAAACGCATGATATAATCCAAATATAGAATGATTCTAAAAAATCTAAATTTATAAATTTATGGAGGATACAGAAATGAAAAAATGGAGATGCTTAATTTGCGGAGAGATAGTAGAAAGCGACGTACGTCCCGATAAGTGCCCTCTTTGCAAGGCGCCCGGCGAGAAGTTCGTTGAGGTAGTTGAAGAAGGAATGACTTGGGCGGCAGAACATATTGTCGGCATCGGCAAGAAAGATGCAAGCGAAGAGATCATCGAAGGACTCCGCGCAAACTTTAACGGCGAGTGCATGGAAGTCGGAATGTATCTTGCAATGGCAAGAGTTGCACACAGAGAGGGATATCCCGAGATCGGGCTTTACTGGGAGAAGGCGGCTTACGAGGAAGCTGAACACGCGGCAAAATTCGCAGAGCTTCTCGGCGAAGTCGTAACCGATTCCACGAAGAAGAACCTTGAGATGAGAGTTGAAGCCGAAAACGGCGCTACTGCAGGTAAGTTTGAGCTTGCGAAGATGGCAAAGGCGGCAAACCTCGACGCTATCCACGATACCGTTCACGAAATGGCACGCGACGAGGCTCGACACGGTAAGGCATTTGAGGGTCTTCTCAACCGTTATTTCAAATAATCACTCATAGCAAAAATCCTTGTAAATCAAGGAAAAACGGCAATATAGCACTAAAAGGTATGCGGGGTTTTTCTGCATACCTTTTTTGTGTTTTTGTGTGACTTTTGTGTTAAATATGTTTTGTGCTACTTGAAACGTGCAAATATTTTGTGCTATAATAAGAAAAACACATTGGAGGTGCTTATTATGGCAGATAAGTTTAACCCACCTATTATAGATGATGTACTTGAAGAACTTGAAGAGGTGGAGGTTGTTCGTAAACCTCCCAAGAAAGAGCCCGTTATAGAGGACACTCTCATTATAGACGAGGCAACGCCACCCCCTGCGAAACGATATGATATTAAACGAAACGGCAAGGAACTTGTTAAGACCGACACCGACTATGTGTATAGGTATTTGGACGGGTCCGGTTTTGCATACCGTCTTTATCACAAGGAGACCAAGACAGACACCTTTGTGATGTATGACCCCGAGACCAAGGGGCAGAAAGACAAGAACGGCAAGAGGATGAAACCGAGACCGTTCCGTTTGAAAAGTCAAGCAGTCGCCCATATGCTCCGTGAGTTGGAGCGACTGAACAAAGACGATGCCTACAAGAACCGTGATGTTTCGTTTGGTATGGTGTGGCAGATGTTTCTTGACTCTCCCCACCAAAGAGCACCCGAGACCATTCGCAGATATAACTCCATTTATACCCACCACATAGAAAAGGTGTTTGGTGGTCGTGCAATCAACGAGATACCGACATCTGATTATAACGAGTTCTTTGTAAAAATGCACCGTGTAGGCGACGGCAACGGGGGCAAACAGAACGGTTATAGTTTTGCCTATGTAGAGAGTATATTGAAGTTCATTTATCTTGTCGTTAATTACGGTTATTCAAAACACATTGTATCAACAGAAAACTTCGTCCGTTTTAAGGAAGAACTTAAAATGCCCGATAAGAAAAAGGCAACGGACAAAAAGGAAATCCGTGTTCTCTCCGATGAGCAGATACAGAAGATAAAGGAACTGCTTGAACCTACGGACTATTATTTGCCGTTCCTTATTTCTTTGTTAGGCGGTTTGAGACCTGCAGAGACCTTCGGTCTTTGCTTTGAGGACTTTGACTTTGATAACAACACCGTAACCGTTGATAAGCAAATGGTTGAGGAGACCTCCGGCAAGAGGGTTATTAAGCAACCCAAAACAACGGGAAGCACTCGCACCATTGAACTGCCGATTGTTGTTATGCTTGAAGTGAAGAAACGAAAGAAAGCACTTGATGAAGCAAGAAAAAAAGAACCCCTTGTTTTTGAGCAGAACAAGAGCAAGTTCATTGACGGTCGCAATTTCCAAGAGGACATCATCGAGCAACCCGATTTTATCAACGTAGACAGTAAGGGCAGATACATAACGGCACATTCATTCTCTTATTACACCAAGATTATCAAGAGAGATATTTGCCCCAATGACCCCAAGATTGAGGACTTTTCATTTTATACATTCAGAAAGACCCACCTCTCCCAAATGGCAGGCAATAACTGTCCGATTGGCGAGTTGATGAAACGAGCAGGTCACACAAAGATTGAGACCTTGTATGAGTATTACTACAACCGTTCTTCACAGAGTAAGAGTGCCCTTGATAATGCTTTAAGTCAAGTTGCAAAGATAGTAAGATAAGTGCAAAAGCATTTGACCGATTGAGCGAGTGAGCGAGCGAATGACACGAATGACACGAGGGTGCTGATTTGACTTGAACCGAACTGTTCTTTTTGGAACTGGTACGACCCGAATGTACTGATGTGTATGTGCTGATTGAACTGATTGATTTATTACCGTGTTTTTGCGGAAACATTGCCGTGGATCCGCGATAATATTATCGCAGCTCCACGGCAAAGAGAAACGGAGGCGTGTTGCCTCCGTTTTTTCATTGTGTTCCAAGAACACTTATTTTGTTTTCATCTGCCTTTCTACCACATATCGCTGTTCTTTAAGTTTTTCAAGTTCTCCCTCCAATTCCGACAAACGGTCTTCAAGAACCCAATCCATTTCGTTGTCGGGACTACTCGCAAGGAACTCATTTAATGCGCGTTCAACTTTCGGTTCTA
Organism: Eubacteriales bacterium; assembly: GCA_045652265.1. Classification (GTDB taxonomy): domain Bacteria; phylum Bacillota; class Clostridia; order Oscillospirales; family CAG-272; genus CALCTE01. The sequence continues at coordinate 10,476 of JAZRTW010000056.1, forward strand.
ACAAGGCAATCTTTCGGTCAATCTCTTCCCATAGTGTATGTAGTTCGTCATAGGTTTTATCGGTCTCATAAGTTCTTATTGAAATTGTCAACTCGCACCAATCGTTATAATTCTTATCAAAATATACGCACCGTTTCATTTTCGTCCTCCTTATTCGTGTCCTTCCCACAACTCGAAGTTATCTGCAAAGATGTCGGGAATGACATCTTGTTCGGTATAAAGTTCCTGCAAGCACTCATTCAATTTTTTGAGAGTGTACTTGTGTTCAACGAGTAGTTCTTTGACATCATCGGTATTATTCGCTTTCCAACAACCCTTCTTGGTATCGTATTCAACATCGGGTCTTGGTTTTGCCTGACCTCTGTTGTTAATCCACGCTTTTGTGTTGTTCTTCACACGGTTCGCCATATTATTGAATTGGATGAGAACTTTTGTGTCGGCATTGAGGGCATCGAGTATTTCTTTATCAATACCACTCTTCTTGCCGGTAGCGGCATACATAGAGATAGCGAGGAACAGTATGCCCGTCTGTTCGGCATTGAGATTAGTGTAGATGTTTGAGACCTCCACGAAATCAATCGTGAAACTGTCTTTCTCATTGTCGAACTTGGTTCTCTGCTTGTCTGTCAATGTATCGTAAAAATCAAGTGCATTGGTATCGTTAATATTTTTTGTAATCTTCTTCATAATCTTAATCTCCTTTTTCGTATTATTCTTCATCATTTTCTTCGTCTTCTTCAATCTCTTCGACATCGCACATCAAAGAGTCAGCATAATCGTGCAGATAACATCTATATGCGACTTCGTCCACTCTTTTAAGAACGATGGAGGGAGAATAAGACAAGCCACATACAACTACATCATCCTCCATATCAAGCACATCGTCGAATGTCTCCTCTGCATAGCAATATACTGCCTCTTCTGCTTCTTCTCGGGTCTCATAGATTTCCTCATTGAACTTGTAAAAAACTTTTTCTGACATCTTAAAATGTCTCCTTTCATATTTTTATTCTTGTGAAAAATGGCTTTTTCGCCTTTTCACGTATTAAATATGAAAGAATGAAAAATATTTTTTTGCTCCCTCATATCTTTTTTTGGTTTTTTGGGATAAGTTTCTGACTAAAATGTTATAAAAAATTAAACCATTACTGTAGATTTTTTGAGATAGAAGTGGTATAATAGAATAAATAGTTGTTTAGGAGGTGTGTTTGTGGCACTTTTAGAGCAATTTGCAAACGATAAGTACAAACTTTTGCAATTTCTTAGTGAACACCAAGTTAATCCCGCCGGACATTATTACATTCCTCTTTCTCAACAAGAGATTGCGGACGGCATTGGATTTTCAAAGGCAAAGACCAATGGATTGATGAAAGAACTAAAAGAATTGGATTGTATTCGAGCATACCGTGGCAAAAACGGGAAATATCAAATAACCGAACAAGGACTTACTGTATTAAATATCATTAGCAAAAATATTCTATCGGAGGAAGCAGAATGAAACAGCCATCTATAAGTCAGTATCTATTATCCACTTGTTTATATACCATTGATGAGTTTAACGAGCAGTATGGGCACTTATCCACCGATGAATTGAAAAAGATTGCAGATGAAAAGTTTAACGAAATGGATATAACAGTTAGACTTGGTTATCCATTTAAACAAATGGTTCATTATACTGTTGGCGACGCAAAGAAAAAGGGAAGTAAAGTAAATCACGACCTATATGTAGAGTCAAAGGACTTTAAGGTTGAAATCAAATATCTAAAAAATTGGTTATCTAATGTTGGTACATATTCAAACAGCAAAGAGTGGTCTGAATACCAAAAGGATTTTGATTGGCTTGCTGAAGAAATTGAAAAAGGATTTAAGTACAAACGAGCATTTGTTATTGGTTGGTTTAATTGTGTTGATACTATTTCTCGCTATTTGCAATTAGGTGTTGGTGGTGGCAACAAGCCTATTGTAAACGAAGAAAGAGTCGCATATTTACCATTCGTAAAAAAGATGAAGAACCCCACACACACTACTGATTTGAAATACAACTATGATGTTGCATATGAACCCGTATTGCTCAATTTGATTGGAGAAAACAATCCTAAAATGCATTGCATTTTCTTAGGAAACAAAGATGATGTGTTTCATTTTGCAATCTATTATTAAGTTAAAGATACAATGCTCTATAATTGTAAAAGGAGAAAAATATGGCACTTATTAAATGTCCGGAATGTGGAAAAGAAATTAGCGACCAAGCAAAGGCTTGTATCTTTTGTGGTTATCCAATACCTAAGGTTAAACCAACGGTTCAAAACAATGATGTAGGTCAAGCAACGGTTAAAGTAGATATTAAAGAACAACCGAGTGTTTCGGTAACTCAAAACAATGAATCGTCTGCAACCTCGCAGATTGATGAAAAGCAAAAGAAGAAAATCACAATAATTGCAGTTTCTATTCTTCTTGTTATATTAGCAATTTGGGGAATTACAACAGCAATTGACAATAATGCTGCAAAATCAAGAGATTTGTCGGATGTGTTTGATTTTTCGTTTGATATGACGATGGATGATGTCATAGCATACGAAGCAGAGAAATATGGCAATACTGAGTATGAACGCGAAAATCTCTCCAATAAAATTAGATTAGATTTTGAGAAATATAGTTATGATAATTGGAAGCACAGATATTTCTTTGATAAAGAAACAGGTTTGCTGATAAGTGTTTCTTATTCTGGTGTTATAATAACTTTTGGCGACAAAGACGAAGCGGAGTGTGAGCATGTTCGTCCGCTGAAAAGAGAATTACTCGATGAAATCGGCGAATGGGACGAAAAACCAACTGGCGATAGTGTCCGCAGTGTTGCTTATGGGCAAATTGATGGTGTGCCTTGCAAAATACTATATTTTGACGGAGCAACCCAAGAAATCC
>JAZRTW010000057.1:0-5200 GCA_045652265.1 Eubacteriales bacterium
TTTATTGCCTCTGTTTCGGCAATAAGCGCTCTTCTTTCGCCGTCAAGCGCAAGTATCTGTTCTATCTCTTCCTTTGCGTCCTTGCCTTTCTTTGCAAGTCTTGCAAGTACTTCTTCGGGTCTTTCCTTAATGTATTTAATATCAAGCATTTTATTTTACCTCTTTTATTTTTTATTGTTTGCATTTGTGAATGGAAAAATATGGAAATATTTGTCGTTTTTTGTGAAGATCAATCGACTGTTTCTGCGAATATCTTTTCTCCGCAAAGTGAGAGGAGCAATGCCTCAAGGTCCTCGTCGTTGTCGTAAGTCAATTCAACGACCTTCTTTCTTGAAGATCGTGAAATGCGCACTTTTCTTCCGAGAGTTGACATAGCTCTGCGTTCAAGCTCCTTCATGTGCGTTTTGACCTGAGGATCTACCTTTTCCTCTTCCTCCTCGAGCTCTTCTTTTGACTCATTTATGCGCTTGACCGCATTTTCGGTATCTCTTACCGAAAGACCTCGTTCAATTATCTTACTTGCAAGATCTATCATGTCCTGCTCGTCCTCAAGTCCGAGAAGCGCACGCGCATGACCTGTTGAGAGCTCTCCGTTTTTGAGAAGTTCGAGCACTTCTTTTGGAAGCTCTAAAAGGCGGAGCATATTCGTTATAGTCGAACGGCTTTTTCCTACCTGCTTTGCTACCTGATCCTGCGTAAGACCGAAACGCTCGATAAGAGCACTGTATCCGAGAGCTTCTTCTACGGGATTGAGGTCCTCTCTTTGAATGTTTTCTATCAAAGAGACTTGCGCGGCTTTCAATTCGTCGCCCTCAAACACGATTGCGGGAATTTCTGAAAGTCCTGCCATTTTTGAGGCTCTCCAGCGGCGTTCACCCGCGATTATTTCATATGTGCCGGGGGTATGCTCGTTTTCACGTACTATTATAGGCTGTAAAACTCCGTGCTCCGCAATAGAGTCGGCAAGTGTTTGAAGCGCTTCGCGCTCAAAGGTCTTTCTCGGCTGGTCGCGTCTCGGTTCTACGTCCGAAATGCGAAGCATTTCGCCTGCTCCCTTTTTTGATTCAAGCGAATTGTCGTCAAAAATATCGTAAAAGCCTCTGCCAAGGCCTCTCGGTGATTTTGCCATTATTATTACCTACCTTATGGTTTTATATTATATTTTGTGTTTTTTTGGTTATTTTAAGCTTTTGTTTCGGGGTTTTGATTCGAATAACGGTTTTGGAGTGGTGTCATAGAGACTGTTGTTGGAAATGGGCTTGGAGCTGACCTTTTCCTCGTTACCTCTGACGATCACATAAGGATTTTGAGAACGGATAGTCGGGCTGTTGTCATCGAGAAGATCTCCAAGACCTCTTCCAAGTCTTGAGGGTTTGTCTGTCATGATTGCCTCCTCACCGCTTAAATTCGAGTAACAAGCTCTTTGGCGACTTCAACATACTCTTTTGCGCCCTTTGAGTTGCGGTCGTGATAAAAAGCGGGTTTTCCAAAGCCTGGAGCTTCGGTGAGCTTTACGTTTCTCGATATCTTTGTGTCGAAAAGCTTGTCAGAATAATGCTTTTGCAATTCCGCAATGACCTGCATGGACAACAAGAGTCTTCCGTTATACATTGTAATAAGTATTCCGCATACGTTGAGATCGGGGTTGTATTTTCTCTTTATACCATTAATGGTTATCATAAGCTGAGAAAGACCCTCAAGCGCGTAGAATTCACACTGCATAGGCACGACGATCCCGTCGCTTGCTGTGAAAGCATTTCCCGTAAGCTGACCCAAAGAAGGCGGACAATCTATAAGAATATAGTCAAATTCGTCCTTTATGGGAGCAAGAACTGTTTTCATACGGTATTCACTGTCATCAAAATCAAGCAGATCAAATTCTGCACCTGCCAAGGTGGTGTTGGTCGGAATGACCCAAAGGTTTTCAAACGGTGTTTCAAGGATCACTTCTTTCGCGGAAAGTTCACCGTTTAAAAGTTCTCTTGTAGTTCCCTTCAATCCTCTTTTTGAAACGCCGACACCGCTTGTGGTGTTTCCCTGTGGGTCAAGGTCTATAATAAGAACTTTGTGCCCGAGTATGCCAAGCGAAGCGGCAATATTTACGCAAGAAGTGGTCTTTCCTACTCCGCCTTTTTGATTGGCAAAGGATATGATTTTTCCCATCTATATTTAATTTCCTTTCGTAAAATAAACTATTTATAATATTATATCACAAAAAACTCCTCAATGCAAGAGATTAAGAAAGTTTTTTGTGATTTTTTGAACTCTTTTTGAGCTTTAGCAAACAAAACGCAATGTTTCACGTGAAACATTGCGTTTTGTTTGCTGTCATTTCGCGATACGTATAGTTATATCTACGGTATGTACGTTTTGGACGATATTCACCGAGGCTCTTTTTCCTTGCTTCTTGAGATTGTCTATGTGCTGCTGAAGCTTTTGCATTATTATATCCGCTTCGTTTACGGAAGAGTGAATACTTCTTTCTTCTTTCTTTTCTTGGCTGCTTTTTGAGGCAACTTTGACTTTGTTGAAAATAAGACAATCTATGTATTCTTCTGCCTGACGCACATTAAGCTTGTTTGTGGCTATGTATCTTATGGCTTCGGAACGGGATTCAGGATCGTCAAGTCTTAAAAGTGCTCTTGCATGGCGTTCTGTTAGGTTTGTTTCTAATATTAATTTTTGCTCTTCAAAGGACAATTTTAGCAATCGGAGTTTGTTTGCTACCGCTGATTGACTCAAAGACATTCTTCTTGCTACCTCGTCTTGTGTTAAAGAATGGTTTTCTATCAATTTTTTGAATCCGTATGCTTGTTCAAATATATTGAGATCTTCTCGCAAAAGGTTTTCTATTATCGCCATTTCCGCCGATGTTGACTCGTCTACGCTCAATATTACGCACGGAACGGTGAAATAACCTAACATTTTTGCCGCTCTTAACCGTCGTTCGCCGGCGATCAGCTCGTAGGAGTACAGATCATCGTCTTCCGCGGGTCTTACGGTTAGGGGTTGCAGTATTCCGTATCGACGGATCGAATCCGCAAGTCTGATTATTGCGTTGTTGTCGAAGGTCGCTCTTGGCTGCGCACGGTTTGGACGAATACTATCTGTTCGTATCTGGTATATCTCCGACGGAAAAGATTCGTCGAGCCGTTGTTTTTTTGAAAATTTAAATTCGTTCATTTTTTCTCCTTCCTTGTGACAAATGTTTCACGTGAAACGTTTGTGTCTTTTTGCTACAATTATACCATTTATAGAAAGAGAAAATGCGCTTATTGTGTAGGTCAAATAATGTAGATTTGAGTTGGGATATAGACACAAAAGAAAGGAAATGGGAATAATTGCGTATTACAAAAAGAAAAAACCGCTTTTAAAGCGGTTTTTTGGATATTTTGGAGAAATGTCTTGGATAATTTTGGGGAGTGGCGGATAATTTATCTATTTGTATTAAATATCTCGTTTCAAGCGAATCATCTTGATTTATAAGAGATGGGCGCAAAATTTCTCGCGTTTTTCCGCCGCACGTTTGTATAGCTTTTTGAGATGCCGCTAATTCTTCGTCTGCTTTTGAACCTTTCATGGCGATAAAAGAACCGCCGTTTTTGACAAGAGGTAAACAGAGCTCGGATAATATTGGCAATGCGGCGACGGCTCTTGCGGTAGCTATGTCGAAACTTTCTCTGAAAGACGGATCTTGACCTAATTCCTCGGCTCTTGCCACTATTGCTGTTACGTTGTTTAGATTGAGCTTTTTTGCGGTCGAAGCTACGTAATTGATTCTTTTTTCAGTAGAATCTACCGCGGTTATTGAAAGATCGGGACGAAAGATCGCTAACGGCAAGGTCGGAAATCCCGCTCCGCAGCCTACGTCTATCACTTTTGAGTTTTTGGGAATCAATTGCGAAACCAACAGGGAATCGACATAATGGCGCAAAATTATGGAATCTTCTTCTTTTATTGCGGTTAAATTCATGACTTTGTTGGTTTCTAACATGATATTTGTTAGATCGAACAGCTTCAGAGCTTCTTCTTGCGAAGGAGCGGGAAGGCGGTTGAGGTCAAATAATTTCTTGCAGTTATCAAAAAATGTTTCAAAAATCATTTTATCGTTTCCTTTGTGTTGAATGTTTCACGTGAAACATTATTTCATTCCGAAGTATATCAGGAGCACAGAAATGTCGGCTGGGCTTACTCCGCTGATTCGAGAAGCTTGTCCGATCGTCAGGGGCTTGGCTTTGTTTAACTTTTGCGCCGCTTCTATTCTCAATCCTTTTATAGCCTCATAATTGATATCGTTTGAAAGGGGTCTGCTTTCGAGCTTTTCGCGGCGTTTTACCTCTGCTATCTGTCGTTTGATATATCCTTCATACTTCACGGTCACTTCTGCCGTTAAAACAACTCTCGGCGGCAGATCTTTGCGTGACGAGTCTATTTCTTCGAGGTCTTTATAGGTTAATTGGGGTCTTCTTAACAGATCTGCCAACGAATATCCCGAATTGACCTCGGGCATATCATGTTTTTTAAAGAATTCATTTAAAATTATCGGGGAGATATGGGTGCTGTTAAGCCTTTCTATTTCTTCTTCTACAAGCTTTTGCTTTTCGATAAACAAGGAATACTGCTCATTTGTTACAAGCCCTGCTTCATAACCTTTTTTTGTAAGTCGCGCATCGGCGTTATCTTGACGGAGGAGAAGCCTGTATTCCGAGCGAGAGGTCATCATTCTGTAAGGCTCGTTTGTGCCTTTCGTTACGAGGTCGTCGATCAAAGTACCGATATAGCTCTCCGAACGGGTGAGTATTAACGGTTCTTTGCCACGGAGCTTTAGCGAGGCGTTCAACCCTGCTATCAAGCCTTGCGCCGCGGCTTCCTCGTAACCCGACGTTCCGTTAAATTGCCCCGCGCCGTAAAGACCGCCGATCGATTTGAATTCAAGTGTGGCTAAAAGTTGCGTGGGGTCGGCGCAGTCGTACTCTATTGCGTATGCGTATCTCATTATCTGCGCATTTTCAAAGCCTTTTAATGAATGCAGCATCTTGTGCTGAACGTCAAGGGGCAGGGAAGTAGAGAAGCCTTGTATATACATCTCCTCGGTACTTGCGCCGACCGGTTCAACAAAGAGCTGATGTCTCTCCTTGTCCGAGAAGCGCACGAGCTTATCCTCTATTGACGGGCAATAACGCGGTCCTGTTCCGTGAAT
>JAZRTW010000058.1:0-4473 GCA_045652265.1 Eubacteriales bacterium
GTCTCGTTTGTCTTTGCGTCGGCAAGCTTCGTCGTTGCGCCGACGTCACCGCAAACGAGCTCGTCGACCTCGGTCTGCTTTTTGCCCGAAATAACGTAGATGTGCGCGAATTTCTCGCTGTGTCCGTCCTCGGAGCTTTTCAAGGTCATATCTCTCTTTAACGTGCCGCCCATTACCTTGAAGAAGGTCATCTTGCCGACGAAGGGATCGACTACGGACTTGAACACAAACAGCGAAGTGTCCGCATCCTCTTTAATTTCAACGTCGTCGCCCTCGTTTGTCTGCTCTACTCTCTGAAGCGGAGTGGGGAAGAAGTGCTTTATGTGATAGCAAAGCGAGGATATCGCCTGAAGGCGAAGTGCCGCACCCGACATAACGGGAACTATCGTGCCGTCAAGTATGCCCTTTGAAAGAGCGGCTATGGATTCTTCAAACGTAAATCTTTCGCCTGCGAAGAATTTTTCCATCATTTCGTCCGACGTGCCCGCGAGAGATTCCGCGATCATTTCCGCGTACATTGCCGCGTCGGCTTCAGCTTCCGCAGGAAATTCTACTTCGCTCGAAGCGCCCGTCTTTGCATCGTATACGAACGCCTTGTGCTCAAGAAGGTCTGCGTATGCAACTACCTTGCTGTCTACGATGAGGGGAACGAGAACGGGGCAAACGCTTACGCCGAATTTTTCGCGGAGCTTGTTAAAGGTTTTCTTGAAGTTAGCGTTTTCGTCATCGACCTTGTTTACGAATATCGCCTTGGGGATACCTGCCTCGGTTGCTTTCTGCCACGCGATATCCATACCTACGCGTACGCCGTCACGGCTGTTTGCGTCGGCAAGTATCAAAGCGATATCGGCAACGCGGAGTGCTTGGTCGACTTCACCCTCAAAATCGGGAAAACCGGGGGTGTCAATGAGATTTATCTTTATCTCTTTCCACTGTACCGGAGCTATCGAAGCAGAAATCGAAAATTTTCGCTTGATCTCTTCGGGATCGTAGTCACACACCGTATTACCGTCGGTTACTTTGCCGAAGCGGTCTGATGTGCCGGACAGATAAAGCATAGCCTCGGCAAGAGTGGTCTTGCCGTTACCGCTGTGTCCGATGAGGGCAATGTTGCGAATGTTTTTCGTTTCTGTCATGGGTCTTATCTCCTTATCTAAATAATCGTTTTAATAATCGCTCGCGATTACATACATATATTCTATACCAAAAGAGACAAAATTTCAATAGGTATTTTGATTATTTTTACAACAAAAACAACTTTTTTATCAAACCTTTTGTGCAAAATACACATATTTTGCGAAAGGTTTTTGTGCAAAGGAAAAATTTGTAAAAGTATTTCGACAAAAAAACGAACAAAAGTTTGACATTTGCGAAAAAGTGTGATATATTGTAGTTGGTAAAACGAAATTATTAGGAGAAAAAGCTATGCGTAATACCGACAAAAAGCTCGAAGAGGTATTCGAATTTATAAAGAAGAACCGCGAAATGACGGGATATGCTCCTTCCGTAAGAGATATAAGAGACGCGGTGGGCATCAAGTCCACTTCCACGGTCCACGCTTATATCGAAAGGCTTATAAAGGACGGAAGGCTCGTCAAGGACGACGGAAAGAGCCGAAGTCTGCGCGTAGGCGGCGAGGAGAGCGCGGATAACGTTTTGAAAGTGCCGCTTCTCGGTAAAGTAGCTGCGGGCGTACCGATAACGGCTGTGGAAAACCGCGATGGATTCGTTGAATTTGCGCCTACCCGTACGAGCGTGAGAAGCGACGAGCTTTTTGCGCTGAAGATACAGGGCGAGAGTATGATAGAAGCGGGAATTATGGACGGTGACTATATCATCGTAAAAAGCACTCCCGTAGCGGATAACGGCAAGATAGTCGTTGCGCTCATAGACGATGAGGCAACTTGTAAGAGGCTTTTCGTTGAAGACGGTCATATAAGACTTCAGCCCGAAAACTCTTCGATGGAGCCCATAATCGTTGACGAAGTCAAAATTTTGGGCGAGGTCATAGCTTGCGTAAGGCATTATTTTTAACGTAGGTGTAAGAAGTGAATTTTGAGGACGTAAAGGTTATAAAAAGTGCAAGAAAAAGCTTTTGTCTTGAAATATCGCCGCAGCTTGAAGTAATCTTGCGCGCGCCCCGCACGGCGACAAGTATGAGTATAAGGGCGTTTTTCGACGGTAAGGCGAAGTGGCTTGATGAGCACCTTCGGATAATGGAAAATCGAATAAAAGAGACGCCGCGCGAGGAAAAGCTCTCGGAAGAGGAAATACGAAGGCTCAAAGCCGAAGCAAAAGAGGTAATCTCGGAGAGAGTGAAGTATTTCGCCGATATAATGGGCGTTTCCTACAAAAGCGTAAGCATAAAAAAGCAAAAAACGAGATGGGGCAGCTGCAGTGCAAAGGGAAATTTGAACTTCAACGGCCTTCTTCTTTTATTCCCGTCGGAGATAGTCGATTACGTCGTCGTGCACGAGCTGTGCCATTTAAAGTATATGAATCATTCGGCGGAATTTTGGGCAGAGGTTGAAAAGTATCTCCCCGACTATAAAAGACGGCGCGCACTCCTTAAAAAGTGCAGGACGGATATTTAGGGATTAGGGAATAGGAATTAGGGATTAGAACAAATCCCGACGTTGTTCCAAGTGAAGCATCGGAATCGCGAGGGGGCGTCGTATTTCCGCAAGGGAAAAATTGCAAAATGGGCGTATTTGTATTGACACGTAATATAAAGTTTGATACAATGGCAATAAGCTTAAAATTTTTAATATATTTGAAAGGAATTTCAGCACAATGACTAAAAGATTACTTGCTCTTGCTGTTGCTGTGATAATGCTTATTGCATGCTTTTCGTTCACTGCATCGGCAGAGACTGATACGTTTGCGATGACAAATAAAGTGCTCGGCGACATGAACGGCGACGGCGAAAAGAATGCGGACGACGCTATCTACCTTCTTTACAACTCATTTTTCGGCGACACACAATATCCTCTCACCGAGGATCCCGACGTAAACGGCGACGGTGAGAAGAATGCGGACGATGCTATCTACCTTCTTTACAACTCATTCTTCGGAGATACTCAATATCCTCTCTATCCCGAAGCAGACGACGATGACGACCAGGGTGGCGAAGACGTTGGCGGCGGCGAAGATGTCGGCGGTGGTGATAACCAAGGCGGCGAACAGGGCGGCGACAACGAGTGGACAGGAAATTATTAAGATAAACAAAAAGACGGCGCGATGCGCCGTCTTTTTGATTATAGGCATTAGGGAATAGGCATTGTAGGGACAGGCGTCTCGACTGTCCGTTTACGAAGGCACACCTTCCTTTACATCTTTTTCCTCAACAACTCAAGCGATATAAATCCCGCGAATCTGAAAAGAGAATCCGACAAAACTTCTTCTACGCTTTTATTACTTTTTTGCGCGACGTTTTCATAGAATCTATAGAGATATTCGTCAAGCTCAAGCTCCGTTTTCACTTTATCCATCGAAAACCTCCGAAAAATAAATACTTTTTCCCGTATTATTTGCAAAAACGGAGCTATTTTATTCAGAAATTTTCTCCTATCTCTTGCACTTACAGAAGCTTTGGTATATAATGTATATTGTAATGCTATATCTGTATATAAGCTTATTGGAGGACGTTATGGAATACACGGTGGCGCTTAAGAAGATAATCAACAATTTTGCACTCGAAACGGTATATTTGCCCGAGGATATCGAAAGCCGCGAAGTAAAGTGCGCGGACATCAACCACCCGGGGCTTGCGCTTTCGGGATATTCCGACCTTTTTGACAAGGACCGTATTCAGCTTATCGGCTATACGGAGCATAAGTATCTCACCGACTTCGGCGAAGAAAAGCGCGACGAGGCTTTTGAAAGGCTCTGTGCTCTTGAGCCCTGCTGTATTATATTTACGTCGGATTTGCCTATCCCCGAAAAGCTCGTAAAGATAGCGGCGGCACACAAGGTGCCTCTTTGTCGCACGGAGCTTCGAACGAGCTATTTCTCGTATGCGCTCGTAGCTTACTTAAACGTCGAGCTTGCGCAAAGGATAACCCGCCACGGCGTCTTAGTGGAGGTTTACGGCGAGGGCGTGCTCATTTTGGGTGACAGTGGCGTGGGAAAGAGCGAGACTGCTATCGAGCTTATCAAGCGCGGACACAGACTTATCGCGGACGATGCCGTGGAGATAAAGAAGGTATCGAGCAAGGCGCTCGTAGGTAGCGCGCCCGACATAATCAAGCACATGGTAGAGCTTCGCGGTATAGGGCTTGTCGATGTCAGCCGGATATTCGGTATGGGTGCCGTAAAGGGAACGGAGAAGGTAGACCTCATCGTTAATTTCGAGCCTTGGGAAAAGGGAAAGTTCTACGATAGGATAGGACTTGAGACTGACTATATGGAGATACTCGGAATAAAGCTCCCGAGCCTCACTATCCCCGTGCGCCCCGGACGAAATCTTGCGGT
>JAZRTW010000059.1:0-6738 GCA_045652265.1 Eubacteriales bacterium
ATTACCGACGCGCCGAGCGCTTTAGAGCCGTAGTGAAGTCCGAGTCCGCCCGTAAAAAGTCCGTATCCGTAAGATACGTGAACGAAATCCTCTTTCGTTGCTCCCGCCGCCGCAAGAGCGCGGGCGGCACATTCGCCCCACATATCTATGTCTTCGCTCGTGTAACCGACGACTGTGGGCTTTCCCGTAGTACCGCTTGAAGCGTGTATCTCCACGACGTCTTTAGCGTCGCAGGCAAACATGCCATAAGGGTAGTTATCCCTTAATATCGCCTTATCGGTAAAGGGAAGCTTTGCAAGGTCTGCAAGAGTCTTTATATCCTCGGGCTTAACTCCTGCCTCGTCCATCTTCTCGCGGTAAGGCTTTACCTTATCGTATACGAGCTTTACGGTGTTTTGAAGTCTTTCAAGCTGAAGGGCTGAAAGCTCTTCTCTTGAAGCTGTCTCTATCTTACTGAAATAATTCATCGGTCTATCTCACTTTCATAAAATTCCGTTACGGGAGCTGCGGGCTTTACCTTGAGTAAGTCAAACCTGTATTTCCCGCATTTTCCGTTTTCCGAAACGGGCCCTTTAAGTTCGCAGTAGCATTCGCTGTTATGCGGAAGATATACCATGTGAACACAGTTTCCGCACGCCTTTACATACTCGCTTTTCATTTTGTCCTCCTGCCCGTTTTTTCTTTAATATTTTATCACGGCAAAGACCGCTTGTAAAGTGCTTTTTCGAAAAAATAACGCCGTTTTTTGTCGGCAGTTCGTACACGATACGAGCCTTTTCACCATTTTTTGTGAGTATAATGGTATAGGATAAATTTTATGAGAGGACAAGCTATGATACATACAAAAAAGGACAAGTGTAAGGAAAAGCTTCTTAACATACCCACAAAATTGATCGTACCGAGCGAAAATCCCGTGAGAGAAAATTTCGACGAGGAGGAGCTTACGCGCCTTGCGGACAGCATACGCAGACACGGGCTCTTACAACCCCTAAAGGTCAAGGCGGTAAGCGATCTTTCGGGTGCTACGGTATACGAGCTTATTTCGGGAAGAAGACGTCTTCGTGCTTGCAAGCTCTTATGTATACCGACGGTCGCCTGCCTTGTAAGCACACTCGACGAAAAATGCGCTTTGGAAGCGGCCCTTTGCGAAAATCTGATAAAAAGCGACCTCAATATGTTTGAGCAGGCAGAGGCGATATCGGATCTTATGCGTATCTCAATGCTTTCGGCAAAGCAGGCGGCGGAGCGCTTATCGGTAAGCGAAAGCTACGTATCGAGAAAGCTGAAACTTCTTTCTTTTCAAAAACACGAAAGACAGCTCGTTTTATACGCAAAGCTCGGCGAGGAGCAAGCTTTAAATCTTGTGAAACTGCAAAGCGCGGAAAAGCGCCTTCGGGTATTAAACGCCATAATCGAAGGACGGGCAAGCGTTGTCGAGAACGACGGTTACATAAACTCGTTTTTTGAGGAAAAAACGATAAAAGAGGAGCCCGAGCTAAAGCAACAGATAAAGCCCGTCTTAAAGGATAAGCGCATATTTGTAAACACTATAGAAAAAGCCGTAGCTACCTTACGTTCGGGCGGTATCAACGTGGAATTTGAAAAAAGCGAAAACGGCGCGGGTGATATGGTGATGACGATAAGGCTCGCTTCTTCCTAAAAAGCATCGCCTTATTACCTCTTATTTACTCTTGATTTTATCGTTATTAGGGTGTATAATGTACTTTGAATAAAAATGTAATCGGAGATATTTATGAGAAGAATCATCGCCCTTTTAACCGTAATTACCTGTATTTTCGCGCTTTTGTGTGCTTGCAAGGCACAAAAGACGGAGCTTTTGTCCGACTCGTCGAAAGAAACTTTCGGTGAATCTTCGGACAAAGAAAACGATAAAAATAACGATACCGAACAGCCGGCTCCGAATGAAAACGACGGCGAAAACGGAGGCGAAGACGCCGATACGGAAACTCCCGAAGATAAGAAAGACGAATACGTACAGCCGACGACTTTCGCGAAGGCGTATTCCAACGTATCGACGCTTCGAAACGCTTTCTACGATATCCTTGCCGCGTCCCTTACCACAGCGGGCGAGTCCTCTCAAGTGCTCATTGACACTTATGAGGTAGTGAGCGGTGAAACAAGCTTCGTCGTGATTTCCGCCTGCGGAAGCGGCTCCGACGATATTATAAAAACGTCCCTCTCCGCAAGCGGATATAAGGACGTTAACATAGAAAAAACCGAAAAGGGTGAGTATAACATCTCCTTGAAAGTTTCCGTAGCCGATATGTCAAGCGAGGACGAGCTGTTTACGGACGGCTCATTCTACGTTTACTACGATGCGGAAAAAGACAGCTTTACCTGCGAATACACGGTTTCGGGCATAGGCACGGAAAGGTTCTCCGCAAAGAGAATAGATGGCGGATATCTTGCTCAATACCTCTCCCCCAGCGGCAAATATTTGCGCTTTATACTTATGGACGACCATACGGGCAAAGCACTCATCTACGGTCATTCTCATTGGAAAGCCGATCTTCCTACATCCAAGGAAGGATTTGATATAGACGGCTACACCACCTTCTACGAGATCACCGATTCCAAATTCCACGCAATACATAACGGCGTTGAATACACGTTCCATAAAGTTTTGCCCGAAGGCTTGGTAGATAAAGAATGAAAAAAAGGATAATACTCGTCATACTCGCGCTCGTTTGCGCCGCTTCGGCACTCGGCGTCTTTGCCATAAGCGTGGAAAAGCCCGAAAGCTATATCTGGATATTGGAAGCGCGCGGCGAAAGTAAAACCGTGCTTAAAAGCCTGCGAACGAGCGGGATAACCGCAAACTACGACTTTAATATGAGATACGTGAGCCTTTCAGGCGATACGCTCACGGAATCAGACGTCCCCACCAGATTTACCGGCGCAGCGACGTTGGACGTAACGTACGACTACAGCACGGTGCCTAAAATACAAAACGCAATATTTGAAATGGATTCCGTTGTCCCCGACTCGCTTCTTTCCTTCGCAAGCTGCCGCACGCAAAGCGAACTTGCAAACTTCGAACTCGGACTTGACGGCGGAATTTCGTCGCGCCTTGAAATAAGTTCTGTTGAAACTAACCTCGGCGACACGGAATACGTTATAAACGCGCTCGGCTCTTATCACTCGGGCGCCGCTCCCGGAATTACTATTGAAGGCGGTGTAAACGAGATAGCCTCCGTTTATATCAACGCGGATTCAAAGGAATTTGAGATAGGCAAAGGCACGGATTACGGCGTTCGCTCCGTTGCCGTGCTCGTTACGGTACGTACGAGCCAATACGAAGAAGACACGTACTCCTTCGAGCTTGCGGGTACTTTAAAGAGAGTCGTATACTCCCCCGAAAACCTCTACGGCATGCTTATGTCACCCTCCGCAAAGCCCTTACCCGTCATAAGCACCTTCGGAGAAGACGAGCTTGAGAGTTTAAATATCGGCTCTGCCCTTTCAAGACTCAAAGCATTCTACACGGGCGGTGTATATTGGCCCGTCGATCTTCCCGCCACGCTCCCCGAATTTGACGAAGCAAACAGAATAACGGAAGTCACGTCAGCAAACGGCGTCGTATACGTCAAGGCAACAAGCTCTTGGGCGCAGTATAACAAATACAGACAAAGACTCCTTTCGCAAGAAGGATACTATACAAACGGCATCGACATATACTCAAAGGATTGCTACATAAAATTCGTGACGGAGACTCACACGAGAGAAAACGTCGACGTCACGCTCGAAATATATCTTCCCGCGAAAAATTCTTGGCTTGAAGGCTTTGAGATATTCCCCACGTTTAAGTACGGAACTATCCTGAAAACGCCCTCGGGAGAAGGCGTGCCCAAAACCGACGAAAGCGCTTGGATGAACGTGCTCGTTTACGGTGCCGATGAAGCCTCATTCGTTTCATACGGCAAGGAGCTTGAAGAAAAAGGCTTTGAATACGACCTCGACGAATACATATTCACCTCCAAAGACGGCTACAGATACAGCTTCTCGATGGCGGATTTCACAGACGAATTCGGAAGCGGAAAGCTTTTGACCTTCTATATCTCCAAGGCAGTCACGGAAAAAGACCCTGCGGCAAACGTAGAGAGTAAGGAGGAAGAGCAGAAATGAAAAAGCTTATAGTTTCTTTGTTACTCCTTTCCGTGCTTTGCGTTACCGTCGCGGCATCGGTTTTCCCGGAAAATTGGACTGACGCCGACAGAGAAAATTTCAAGACCCTTTACGGCGACGAGGATATAAAGGAATTTTTCGAGATAGCCGACCTTGAAGGCTTTTCCGTTTCTACGGTCGTCGATTTTCTGAATTCCCGCCAGGTCATCATCGCCCCCGGTCTTTCCGTAGACCCGGAAGGATATCTCGTTGACAGCAAAGCGCTTGAAAAAGCTATTGAGGAAGAGAAAAAGCGTCAAGAGGAGCTTCTTGCAAATAAAGAAGAACAGCTCGTTATAACGGTTCCCGAAAAACCTTCGGACGTAAAAGAGGAAGCACCTTTAAAAACGAGCGTGATAATAGCGGTATGCGCTATTTTGCTGGGCGGTATCTTTACCGTAGCGGTAACGGGCAAAAAGAAGAAATAGCCCATGTCATATTGAAGAAAGAAGGATAAGAAAATGAGTATGGAAAAAGGCGGAATATCCGTACAGACGGAGCATATATTCCCCATTATCAAAAAGTGGCTTTATTCGGATAAGGATATCTTCCTTCGCGAATTAGTTTCCAACGCCTGCGACGCCTGCACGAAGCTTAAAAGGCTTTGCTCCTTGGGCGAAGTTAAGGATATCGACTGCGGCGACTTTCGCATCGATGTTGTTTTGGACAAGGAAGCAAAAACCGTAAGCATAAAAGATAACGGTATCGGAATGAGCGCCGACGAGGTCAAGCGATACATAAATCAGATCGCTCTTTCGGGCGCACTCGAATTTATAGAAAAATACGACGAAAAAGACGGCGCGGGCGGAATAATCGGTCATTTCGGCCTCGGCTTTTACTCGGCGTTTATGGTCGCCGACCGCGTGCAGATGTACACGAAGTCCTATACCGATGCTCCCGCAGTATCTTGGGAATGCACCGAGGGCGGAAGCTATGAAATGAGCGAAGACGAGATAAGCGACGAGAGGGGAACTCTCATCGTTTTACATATAACAGAGGACGAAAAGGAATACCTTGAGGGCGCAAAGCTCCGCTCCATACTTGAAAAATATTGCTCGTTTATGCCCGTACCCGTATATTTTGACGACGGCGAAAAATGCGAGTGCAAGGAGGGTGAATGCTCACACGAGCACGGCCCCGTTCTTATCAACGACACCGAGCCTCTTTGGACGAAGAACGCTTCGGATTGCACGAATGAAGAGTACGCCGAGCTTTACAGAAAGCTCACGGGCGATTTTAAAGAACCCCTTTTCCACATTCACATTAACGCCGATTATCCCTTAAACTTTAAGGGAATACTTTATTTCCCGAAATATACTAGTCAGTACGAAAACATCGAAGGCGAAATAAAGCTCTACTATAACCAAGTCTTCGTTGCGGATAATATAAGGGAAATACTCCCCGACTATATGATAATGCTCAAAGGCGTACTCGACTGCCCGGAGCTTCCCTTAAACGTCTCAAGAAGCTATTTGCAAAACGACGCTTACTCAAAGAAAATAGCAAAGCACATATCGAAGAAGGTGAGTGATAAGCTTTCCTCGATGTTTTCTTCAGAGCGTGAAGAATACGAAAAGCTTTGGGGCGACATAAAGACCTTCGTGCTCTTTGCCTCTCTTCGCGACGAGAAGTTCTATGAAAGAATCAAAGACAGCGTACTTTTCAAGACGAAAAACGGCTTCTTGACGCTTGCGGAATACAAAGAAAAATCGAAGGACGTTCACGAAAACAAGGTGTTCTATACCACCGATCCCACCTCACAGGCGCAATATATATCCATGCTTGAAAAGCAGGGCGCGACAGTAGTGGAATTTGACAGCGTTCTCGACACGCAGTTTATATCGCTTTTGGAAAGCAAGGAGCAGGGACTTAAATTTTCAAGAGTTGACTCGGAGCTTTCGGAACTTATGAAGAGCGATGACGCAGTAAATATTGACGAAGACGCGTTAAAAGTGATTTTTAAGGAGCTTCTCGGTAATGACACCGAGATAAGCGTATGTCCCTTAAAGGACGGCGCCCCCTTGGTGCTTACCGTCAGCGAAGACTCGCGCCGTATGAACGATATGCTCAAGATGTATCAAAGCTTCGGACATGGCGACAGCTTTTCGGCTCTTGCTGAAAAAGAGGCGCTTTGCATAAACTCCTCACACCCCGTTATTGCCGCTATTTCAAAAACGGAAAAAGAAAGGGCGCTTCCCGTTGCAAAACAGCTTCTAAACCTTGCAAAGCTTATGCGCCGTCCTTTGAGTGCCGAGGAATCGGAGGACCTTATGGGCGGGCTTTGCGACATTATGCTTAAAACGCTCGAATGAAATCAGTTTGGGAGAGGCTTCCACTTTTAACGAAGCCTCTCTGATTTTTCAAAAAGGAGGACGACTATGCTTGGTCTTGTATACGCAAGTTCATACGGAAGCTCAACCGAATATTTCCGCTCTATGCTTGAAAAACTGACGGTCGAAGGTAAAAAGTGCTTTCTTTTCGTGCCCGAAAGCTCCGTTTTGAAGACAGAGCAAGAGATGTTCTCCACCCTTCCCCCTTCGGCAAATCTCTGCT
>JAZRTW010000060.1:0-1807 GCA_045652265.1 Eubacteriales bacterium
AACTGTTCCGATAACGATAAATAAGACAGAAAGTACGATGATTCCCGCGCCGATAAGTATAGCGCAATTTGCGAAGAATTCTTCTGGATGCACCTTGATTATCTCATCGCTTACGGGGTCGAATACCCAATTATCCTTCCCTGCAAAAAACAGCTTATGAAAAACGGTAAAAGCTCTGTTAAAATCAATGGTGACGAGTACTGTCAAAACGGTGCAAACGGACAAAGTCGTGCCGCCCGCTATCGCAAGAAGGTCGCGTCTTGCAAGCGGCAGTTTCTTCGTTTTATCAAGTATCTCGGCGGCTACCAAAAACGCGGCGCTTATCAAAAGCACCGTGCCGTTTAAAAGAAAAAGGCTCTTGCAGTCTTCGAAGTGGCTTTTCCCCTCTTCGCTGTACTCGAAAACTCCCGTGGAAAACTCGGCGTTTGGAATAGTAAGATAATCCATAAGCTCGTTATAGGCTTCTTTTATCTGCTCCTTCGTGGCGCCCGACTTACTTTCAAGAGATAAGCCGTCTATCTGCGAAAAATAAAACTGCCTTACGTAGATAGGCAAGCCTATGGAAAAGGTCGCGGTAAACAACACCGCCGCGATAACGTATAAAATGCTGACAAAACAAGATAGTTTCTTCATATTTTCACCTCGCATTTATTCTACCACAACCTAACTGCAATTTCAATGGACAAAGAAAAATCTGCCGTTTTGAAAACGACAGATTTTTTGTTTAAATTTTAATTTTTTCAAATCGCTTAACGATGATGCCCGCTATCACGCCTATTACTATTCCCGCTAAAGTGCCGCTTACGACCAAGACGGGAAGATAGTATATAAGCTCCGCGGTATCCGTCACAAAATACGCAACGACTATCTGCCCCATATTATGCAGAACGCCGCCGACGACGCTGACGCTTATGCTCGAAAACTTCGTAAAGCTTTTTAAAAGCGCCATACCGATAAGGCTGAATGCCGCGCCGCAAATGCCGTATGCCATACTTAAGGTGTTGCCGAAGATGAGCGACACGAGCAAAACGCGCAGAATGCTTACCGCCGCCGCTTCCTTTATACTGAATTTATACAAGGTGAAGACGACCGCGATATTCGCAAGTCCCATCTTTATTCCCGGTACGGCGACAAGCGGTGGCACTTGGCTTTCCACGAAGGAAAGCATCATCGAAAGTGCAACGAAAATAGCAAGAAAAGTTATCTTTTTAATCTTCATAGCTAACTTATAAGCTCCGGCGCTTCCTCCTTCGCTCCGTATACGGTTACCGTAAGCTTATTCGGAAGGCAGGTGATAGTCTGACCGGTTTTACTCACTCTTCCCTGCAAAACGCATAGGTGGTCAGGGCAGTTTGCATCGGTAAGGCAGGCTGTGCCGTTTTCGATACAAAGCGTGTTCGTGCCGCCGTTTAAGCTGTAAGTTCCGTTTATATAAAGCGAGTACTCACCCACCTCTTTACCGTCGACCTTCACGACTACTCTTGCGCCGCTTTCGCGAAAGAGGAATACGAGCAAAAGTCCGACTAAAGCTACGGCAAGTATGGAAGCGATAAGAATGAAGTCACGTTTTTTCATTAACCGATCTTTATTGCGGAAAGCGCAAGGAGCGCAAGGCATATCATTCCCGCCGTGAGAAGAACTATGGGAAGTCCTCTAAACGACGCAGGCACTGCCTCTTCGTCCACAGCCTTCTTTTTAAGCTTTGCAAAAAGCGTCATTGAAAGCATAAATCCGATACCGATAGCCGCCGCCTCAAGAAGTGCCTCGGAAAGCTTGAGAGTTGTCGTATTTATGCAAAGTCCCAATA
>JAZRTW010000061.1:0-3777 GCA_045652265.1 Eubacteriales bacterium
GATACGGCGGTCAATCCCATTAAAATATTGGTGCTCTTTATTTCGATGACCGTATTATCGGTTTTTTTAGACGAGCTCGGTTTTTTTGCATATCTTGCAAACAAAGCGCTCGGTATGGCGGGCAAAAGCCAAAACAAGCTCTTCTTTTTGCTCTACATAACAGTTTCCGTGCTTACGGTCTTCACTTCAAACGATATCATCATTCTGACTTTTACTCCCTTTATATGCTACTTTGCCAAAAACGCGAATATTAGCCCCGTCCCCTATCTTGTCGCACAGTTCGTTGCGGCAAACACCTGGAGCATGATGCTCATTATCGGGAATCCAACTAATATCTATCTTGCAAGCTCGTACGGCGTCGACTTCATTTCATATTTGCAGGTTATGGTTTTACCGACGATTGCCGCGGGACTTACGTCCTTACTCGTGCTTTGGATAATTTTCAGAAAAAAGCTTTCCGCTCCGATGACGCCCGAAGTCATTAAGGTAAAAATTAAAGATAGGCTTATGCTCACCGTTGGGCTTATGCATCTTTCGGTATGCACGGTAGCTCTTGCAATAGGCTCATACGTCGGCGCGCCGATGTGGATAATAGCTCTCGTATGCGCGCTTTCCTTATTTGTGTGCGCAGGTGCAATTTGCACAGCAAAGAGAAAGCCGCCCGTGGAGCTTGCACTGTGCGTAAGACGTGCTCCGTGGCAGCTTATTCCGTTTATTATTTCGATGTTTATACTGATTCTTTCCCTGTCACGCCACGGCATAACTCAAAATATAAGCACCGCGCTTCAAGGGACAAACACGGCGTACGGCTACGGAATAAGCTCGTTTTTGGCGTCAAACGTGATAAATAATATACCGATGAGCGTGCTTTTTTCATCAATTATAGAATCGGCACCGCAAGTACAGCAGACCTGCGCGCTTTATGCGTCCGTTATCGGTTCTAATCTCGGAGCGCTCTTTACTCCAATAGGAGCTCTCGCGGGAATAATGTGGACGATGATACTTAAAAACAGAGGTGTAAAGTTCGGATACCTCGACTTCGTAAAATACGTCGGTGCAGTTTCCGTTCCCTCGCTAATAATCTCTCTTGCCGTTTTGAATTTTATTGTATAAGACAAGACCACCGGTCAAAGCCGGTGGTCTTGTGTTTTATTTGTTGTGTTCTTCTTTGATTTTGATACGGATTTTACATCATTTTTTTACAATCCGCATTGCATTAAATATCGCAAGCATCGCGACGCCGACATCACCGAAAACAGCCTCCCACATTCCCACTGCTCCGAAAGCGCCAAGCACAAGGAATACTCCTTTAACGGCAAGCGTAATAACGACGTTTTGTATAACGATGCGCCTTGTTGCTTTTGCAACGGTAATAGCTTCAACAAGCTTCGAAGGCTCATCGGTCATTATGACCACGTCAGATGCCTCAATAGCCGCATCAGATCCGAGAGCGCCCATTGCACTACCTATATCCGCACGCGCAAGGACGGGCGCGTCATTTATACCGTCACCAACAAATGCAAGTTTACTTTCGGGACCTTTTTTACCGTCAATGAGTTCTAACTTTTCAACCTTCTCGTGCGGAAGAAGCTCCGAGTAATATTCGTCAATATCCAGTTCATCGACTACCGTCTTTGCGATTTCTTCATCGTCGCCCGTCAGCATAACCGTCTTTTGAACGCCGAGTCTTTTTAAATCATAAATTGCTTTCTTGCTATCCGCCTTTATTTCGTCGGAAATTATAATACAGCCCGCATATTGACCGTCGATAGCAACGTAGACCTTTGTTCCCAACTTGTTGCAAGCTATGTAAGATACGTTTTCATCTTCCATCAGCTTTGTATTACCCGCGAGCACCGTTTTGCCGCTAATGACGGCGCTTACGCCGTAGCCAAATCTCTCTTTGTACTCCGAAATACGCTCTTTATCGATCTCTTTTTTGTAAGCCGTAAGGATAGATTTTGCTATAGGGTGGTTAGAGAAGCTTTCCGCAAATGCGGCGTATTCCAATATCTGCTCGTTTGT
Source organism: Eubacteriales bacterium (assembly GCA_045652265.1). Taxonomy (GTDB): domain Bacteria; phylum Bacillota; class Clostridia; order Oscillospirales; family CAG-272; genus CALCTE01. The sequence continues at coordinate 2,026 of JAZRTW010000061.1, forward strand.
AAATCCGTTTTCCGAAACAATATCGCTTACCTTGAAAACGCCCTTCGTGAGTGTACCTGTCTTATCAAAAACGGCCGTTTTAACGTTATTAAGTGCCTCAAGGTAGTTACTGCCTTTCACGAGTACACCCCGTCGGCTTGCGGCACCGATACCGCCGAAGAAAGTAAGCGGAATGGAAATGACCAAAGCGCACGGGCAGGAAATCACGAGCAATACCATTGCCCTTCGTATCCATTCCGTCCATTCGCCGCCCATAGTAAGCGGCGGCACTAATGCAAAGAGCACCGCAAGGATAACGACTATAGGCGTATAATAACGGGCAAACGCCGTGATAAAATTCTCGGCAGGCGCTTTTCTGCTTGACGCATTTTCAACAAGGTCTATGATTTTTGTAACGGTGGATTCGCTAAGCGATTTGGTGACTTTGACGCTTAATACCCCACTTTGATTAATACTGCCCGAGAGCACTTCGTCGCCCCGACAAACCGCTTTTGGCACGGATTCGCCCGTAAGCGCTTTCATATCAAGCATTGATTCTCCGTGTGTGATTATACCGTCAAGGGCGATCTTTTCGCCGGGCTTTATAACGATCTCTTCACCGACCAAGACGGCGTCAGGCGCGGCGTTTACGAGATTTCCGTTTCTTTTTACTCTTGCAAAATCGGGACGGATATCCATAAGTGCCGCTATGGATCTTCTGGAGCGCCCAACGGACAAATCTTGGAAAAATTCCCCTATTTGATAAAATAACATAACGGCAATGGCTTCGTGATATTCACCGATGATAAATGCTCCCATTGTGGATATGCTCATAAGGAAGTTTTCATCAAAAACACGTCCTCTTGCGATGTTTTTGACGGCTTTTAACACAACGTCTGCACCGAGGATAACGTAGGCTGTGATGAAAAACGCCATTTCAAGCGGTACGCGTAATTGCGCGAACTCTCCGAATATAATTCCGATAAGGAAAAATGCCGTGCCGAGAATTAAGCGAATTATCGTTTTCTTGCCGCCGTCTTTGCTATTGGTCGCGGTGTCTTTTGCGATATACTCCGATACTTCGACCTGCGGCTCGTGATTATGTACGATCCGCGCGATTTCTTTTTCTACCGTTTCGGCAAAAGTCTCTGTGACGTCTATAGTCAAAGTTTGCTTTAGCAAATTTACCACGGAAAAGCTTACACCTGCAAGCTCACCGACTTCTTTTTCTATCTTGGCAGAACAGTTGGGGCAATTAAGTCCCATTAATAAAAACGTTTTTTTCATTTGGATAAGCCCCCGTTTTAATGTGGTATTATCACTCATATTAGACCTTCAATTAATATTGTATTCGCTCCGTGTTATTTGTCAATAGTTACAGATAGAAAAATCCCTGCGATACGTTACTCTCGCGGGGATTTAAAAAGCTTTGTATTATTCCCACTCGATAGTTCCGATAGGATTCGGTGTGAGGTCAAGAAGAACGCGGTTTTGATGCAGCATAAGATATCTATACCTCTGTATAGTAATTCTGTTCCGCTCTGCAGCTGCACAAGGGCGGCATCATCGCCTGCGTCGAAGCTGCCTGCGATGAACTGAAGGTAGATACCTACAAGTACTTCAAGGAAATCTACAAGAACGAAAAGTAAAATCAAAAGGCGTGTTGCCAACCGGCAACACTCCTTTCCTTATTCGTAGGGGCGATTCACGAATCGACCGCGGATGGATAATATCTATCCCTATATATTTTTCGGGAGGGGCATTGCCCCTCCC
>JAZRTW010000062.1:0-3715 GCA_045652265.1 Eubacteriales bacterium
ACGTTTACCATATGTGCCGAAAACGTTGAAAGGTTTTGTTCTATGCTCTGCTCGTCACCTATATCCGCGAGGATATCGGAGAAAATGACGAATTCCGAGCCGCTTTCGGCGGGGATATGAAGTCCGCTCTGTGCCATAAGAGAAAGAAGTCCCAAGGTCTTGAGGCTTACGGTCTTACCGCCCGTATTTGGACCGGTTATAACGAGTTGGTTATACTCACCGCCCAAAGCGATGCTTATCGGCACCACTTTGTCCTTATCAAGAAGCGGGTGTCTTGCGTTTATAAATCTCACTCTGTTTTCTTTGCTTAATACGGGGCTTGTGCTGTCGGTTCTGTACGAATACTCCGCCCTCGCGAAAACGCAGGCGATAAACGTAATGGTATTGTAATCCTCCGCAAGCTGTAAGGCGAAGTCCGCACACTCCGAGGAAAGCGCGTAGATTATCCTCTCTATCTCCTTTTCCTCGTCTATGGCAAGGAGTCTTATTTCGTTGTTAGTTTCAACTACCGTTAAAGGCTCGACGAAGAGTGTTGCTCCCGTCGCACTCGTATCGTGCACGAGTCCCTTTATCTCGTTTCTGTACTCACTCTTTACGGGTATTACGAAGCGTCCGCCTCTTGTGGTAACTATTCCGTCCTGCAAGAACTTACTGTAATTTGCGCTCGTGACGTAATTGTGAAGGCTGTCTCTGACTTTATCGTTTGCACGCCTTATCTTGCGCCTTATATCCGCAAGCGCAGGGCTTGCCTCATCCGCTACCAGATCTTCGCTTACTATCGAGCGAAATATCTTCTCCGCGAGTCTGTCGTTGGTATAGAGTCTGTCAAAAACCTCGTCAAGCACAGTCTGTCTTTTTCTGTCGCTTACGATATAATCTTTTAGGCTTGATGCACTTTTCAGCACCTCGGCTATATCCAAAAGCTCGCGAAGCGACAGCTTTGCGCTCTTTTTTGCTCTTTCAAGTGCAGAGCCTATATCGTGTACCGTGCCGAAAGACGGGCTTCCTTTAAGTCCAATGAGATATTTAGCATCGTCCGTCTGCGAAAGCATATCCGTAACGGTACGGAATGACGCCGAGGGAGTCAAGGCAAGAATCCTGCTTTTTGCTCCCTCCGTGGCGGCAAGCTCCGCTACCTCTGCGAGTACCTTTTTATATTCAAGCACGCGAAGTGCTCTTTCAAATTTCATCATAAATACCTATTCCTTAACGCTTTTGTAAAAATCAAGTGCGCTTATGTTATGCTCCGTCTTCTCCTTCATATAGCTTTCGCATATATGTTCAAGTACGTCGAGCTCTGCCCTGTCAAGCTTAAAGGAAAATATCTTCTTATCCTCCGAAAAGAGAATATACCGCATCGCATAAAGCACGTTTGGGGAAAGTACCCTTGCATCAAGCGGCTTTATCTCTAATTTATCGAAGCATTCCTTACACCACATAAGTCCTTCGGTGACGGAAAACAGTACCGTGTCGCTTTCAAAGCAACCGCAACCGTTACAAGCCACCAAATCGGGCGCAAAGCCGCTTATGGAAAGGGCGCGAAGCTCGTACACGGACTTTATGAGTGCTTTGGGTCTATCGTTTTTCACCGTAAGATACAAGGCGTTTAACGTGAGCGCAAGAAGCTCGCCGCAGTCCTCGTTTTCGTTGGAAAGCTCGTAAGCCAAAGCGCAGATATAGCCTCCCAAAGCAAGTGACGCTATGTCGCTTCGAAGCCCGTAGAAGCTTTCGATAAGTTCAAGCTCGTTTAAGGAATACTTGCCCTTTGCATAAAACAAGGTGTAGCTTCCGTAGCAAAAGCTCTGCGTGCCCGCCAAGAAACGACTTTTTAAGTTTTTCGAGCCCTTGGCGGATACGGATATCCTTCCGTATTCCTTCGTAAGCAGGGTGATTATCTTGTCGTAGTCGCCGACCTTCGTCTCGCGAAGAACAAGTCCCTTTACGGTTATCTGCATATTTAATCCCTATCGTCTAGCTTATAGCCGAGACGGTTTATCTCCGTTTCGCTGTCACGCCAATTCTTCTTGACCTTTACCCAAAGGTCAAGGAAGACCTTTATGCCGAAGAAGGCTTCCATATCTTGTCTTGCGTAGCTTCCTATCTTCTTTATCATCTCACCTTTACTTCCGATGATAATTCTCTTATGGCTTTCCTTCTCGCAAAAAATGTTAGCGGCGATTTCAAGCATTCTGTCACTGTCTTGGAACTTTTCGATGACGACTGCCGTGCCGTGAGGTATCTCGTCGTCAAGAAGACGAAGCAGCTTCTCTCTGACTATCTCTGCGGCTATCTGACGCTCGGGCTGGCTTGTGGCTATATCCTCGGGGAAGAACCATATTCCCTCTTTTGCGTGCTCCTTCACGGTATCCATAACGAAACCTACGTTATCGCCCGTCATCGCACTTATGGGTACTACCTTTTCGAAATCGAATTTTTCCGAATAGAGCTTTATCGCCTCGGCTATCTCATGTGCTTTATATGCGTCCGTTTTATTTACCGCTAATATAACGGGTATCTTCGACGTGGTAAAGCTTGCAAGAAGCTTCTCCTCGGCGGGATTTATGCTTTTGCCCGGCTCGACGACGAAAATGATAACGTCCGTATCCGTCATTGAACGCATAGCGTTTTTGACCATCGTCTTGCCGAGCGCCGTCTTGGGCTTATGTACGCCGGGCGTGTCGATGAACACGTACTGCGTATCGCCTTCGGTGAGTATTCCCGTGATGGTATTTCTCGTAGTCTGCGGCTTTTTGGATACGATAGCTACCTTCTCGCCGAGTATGTTATTAAGAAGCGTGGACTTGCCTACGTTGGGGCGTCCGACTATTGATATATAAGCACTTTTCATAATTTTATCTTCTCCATTATTTGTTTTTGCAGTGAAAACATTTCCTCTTCGTCTTCCTTTGACGTTTCGTGGTCATATCCAAGTAAGTGAAGCACGGAATGTACGGTCAAGAAAGCTATCTCCCTTTCGAAGCTGTGTCCGAATTCATTTGCCTGCGCGGCGCATCTTTCAAGAGATAGCACTATATCTCCGAGTATCGCGTATCCGTCATCTGACATTTCCCACTCTTTGTTTTCGCAAAGCGGAAACGAAAGCACGTCCGTCGGTTTATCCTTATCGCGATAGTCTCTGTTAAGCTCTCTTATCTGCCCGTCGTCTACCGCCGTTACCGAAACCTCTGCGGGATATTCGAATTTCATAAATTTCAGCGCCGCGCCGATACTCCTTTTCAAAAGCCCGCGCAGTTTCGGGGTAAGCGCAAATTTAGTCTGCCTGTTGTCGATATAAACTCTGTTCATATTTTACTTTCCCTGCTTTGATTCGTATTTTTCGTATGCATTTATTATAGTCTGCACGAGTTTATGTCTTACGACGTCCTTTTTCGTTAAGTTGTATATGCTTATACCCTCAATGCCTTCAAGCACTCTTACTGCCTCAAGAAGTCCGCTTTTTTTGCCGTACTCAAGGTCGGTCTGGGTTATATCGCCGCAGACGACGCTTTTTGAGTTATTGCCCATTCGCGTCAAAAACATCTTCATCTGCTCGCCCGTCGTATTCTGCGCTTCATCAAGGATAATGAAAGCGTCGTCAAGGGTGCGCCCTCTCATATAGGCAAGGGGCGCCACCTCTATTACGCCCTTTTCGAGATTACGCTGGAAGCTTTCCGCACCGAGCATTTCAAAAAGCGCGTCGTAAAGAGGTCTTAAA
>JAZRTW010000063.1:0-3885 GCA_045652265.1 Eubacteriales bacterium
TACGATATGCCCGACTTTAACGGAAGGCTTGTCGTGCCGAAGCTTGCGTTTTTTACGCGTAAGGTGCGCTTCCCTGCGATATACGAAGGGAATATGCCTTGGGTAAGCGTTTGTCCGTCGGAGATAAATTCGATGAGGGACGATATCGCAAGGGCGCAGGGAAAAGTACTCGTGCTCGGCTTGGGGCTCGGATATTACGCATATATGTGCGCCCGCAAGGAAGACGTTTCGAAGGTGTGCGTCGTTGAGATAAATGAAAAGATACTTAATATCTTTAAAAAGCACATACTGCCTTTAATGGAGTGTAAAGACAAGATAGAGCTTATTTTAGGCGACGCGATAGCTTATACCGACGGTATAAAAGACGGCGAGTACGACTTCGTATATTGCGATATATGGGAGGGAGCTGTGGACGGTGCAGAGCCGTATAAGGCACTTAAGATGAACGAAAAGCGTTTGCCCTCCACGCGCTTTGCATATTGGATAGAGCCTCAAATAAGGGCTTACTTGGAAGATTAAAAAATACCGCATCAAGCGTTTGCCTGATGCGGTATTTTCATTCAAGTCCGAAGCTTATGTTTAAAGCGGAGTTTACCCTGCTCATATCCGTATCGCTTAAATGCCCCATTTTCTCCTTGAGCCTTTGCTTATCAATGGTACGTATCTGCTCAAGCAGTACCACGGAATCCTTTGAAAGCCCCACGGCATCTGCGCTTACGCCTATATGCGTAGGCAGAGGATTTTTGTCAAGCTGACTTGTGATGGCTGCGGCTATCACCGTAGGGGAATATCTGTTTCCAACATCGTTTTGTACGATAAGTATCGGTCTTACGCCGCCTTGCTCCGAGCCTACGACGGGGCTCAAGTCTGCGTAGTATATATCGCCTCGTTTTATCATATTTTTCTCCTGAAATTTACTTCACTCATATTTTCACCCGATTTTACATGTTTAAACATACAAGGCGCGAAAAATTTCAAAAAAGTGTTGTCAAGAGAGGCAGTTTGTTGTATACTGAATAATGTAAAAATATATCTTGAAAGAGGAACGTTATGAACAATGCATTTCTTTCATACATAAATAATAAAAGCGTAGGTCTTTTGGGACTCGGCATAAGCAACGCGCCGCTCGTATCAAAGCTTCTCTCTTGGGGAGCATCGAGGGTCACCGTACGCGATAAAAAGCCGAAAGAGGAAATTATGATGAGATTTCCTTTCCTTTCCGAAATGAAGGGTATCGAGTTCATTTGCGGCGACGATTATCTTGGGGGAATCGACGAGGAGCTTATTTTAAAAACTCCGGGTATCCGCTATGACGTTCCCGAGCTTCTCTCGGCGCGTGAAAACGGTACGGAAATCAGCTCGGAGATAGAGCTTTTCTTCCGCTTTTGCCCCGCGTATAAGATCGCGGTGACGGGAAGCGACGGCAAGACGACGACTACCTCGCTAATTTACGAGATGCTTAAAGCCGAGGGCAAGAAGGTATTTTTGGGCGGAAATATCGGCGAGCCCCTTCTTTACCGCATTAACGATATCGAAAGAGGCGACGTTGTCGTAGCGGAATTATCAAGCTTCCAGCTTCATACCCAAACGCAAAGCCCCGACGTTGCCGTAATAACGAACATTTCGGAAAATCACCTTGATTGGCATAAGGATTTTGACGAGTACAAGGACGCAAAGGCAAGCATACTTAAATATCAGACCGTAAGCGGTATAGCCGTGTTAAACGGGGCAAACGAGGGAAGTCTTGAGTACAAAAAGTACGTAAACGGCGCGCTTCGCACCTTTTCGGGAAAAGCAGAGCCCGAAGCGGAGGGCGCGTACGTCAAGAATGAGCATATCTGCTATAAAGACCGCTACGGCGAAGAACAGATAGTACCGCTTTGCGAAATCAAAACTCCCGGATACCATAACGTCGAAAACTATATGGCGGCGATATGCGCTACAAGAGGCCTTGTAAGCGGCGAGACTGTAAGAAAGGTTGCAAGAAGCTTCACGGGCGTAAAGCACAGACTTCAGCTTATAAGAATAAAGGACGGCGTTAAGTTTTACAATTCATCTATAGATTCGAGCCCTTCGAGAACTGCGGCGGCGCTTTCAAGCTTCAAGGAAAGAAATGTCATCGTTATTTTGGGCGGCAAGGATAAAAAGGTTCCCTTCGATTCGCTTGCAAAGCCCCTTTCGGAAAAATGCAAGTGCGCGGTGCTTACGGGAATGGCAATGGATAAGATATACGAAGATATTTCGAAAACGGAAGAATTTAAGCAAGGAAAGATAGAGTTTCACAAAGAGCCCGATTTTGAAGCGGCTGTAAAGCTTGCGGCAAGCCTTGCAAGTGACGGTGATGCGGTGCTTTTATCACCTGCTTGCACGTCGTTTGACCACTTTGTTAATTTTGAGCAAAGAGGCGAGTTCTTCACGGATATAGTAAATTCACTTTAAGAGGACAAAATGATACTTGATAACATTTCGGATAATATAACGCTTCTTGCGAAAAAAGCGGAAACGAAGGCGCAAAAAGCTTTTGCAAAAATAGACGAGATAGCCTTTGAAAATCAAAGAAGAGTGCTTTCCGCTTTTGCAAAATATAAGGTCAGCGCGGAGGATCTGCACGGCACGAACGGCTACGGCTACGGCGACAGAGGCAGGGATAAGCTCGAAGAGGTTTACGCCGAGCTTTTCGGCGCGGAAAGCGCCTACGTGCGCCATAGCATAGTATCGGGCACGCACGCCCTTTCGCTCGGACTTTTCGGACTTTTAAGACCGGGAGACGTAATGCTTTCCGTTACCGGAAAGCCTTACGATACCTTGGACGAGCTCGTTTTCGGAAAAACCGGTAACGGAACGCTTGCGGATTTCGGCATAGAATATAAGCAAGTAGAGCTTATAGACGGTGAGAAAATAGACCTTGAAGCAGTAGGCGCATCACTTGATGGGAGTGTAAAGGTCGTATACGTTCAGCGTTCAAAGGGCTATATGGACCGAGCAACGCTTTCTCCGAAAGAGATAGGGGAGCTTGTTTCGTACGTCAAGGAAAGAAGCGACGCTTACGTTGTCGTAGACAACTGCTACGGGCTTTTTTGCGACCTTGTTGAGCCGACGCATTTTGGCGCAGATCTCTGCATAGGCTCGCTTATAAAGAATGCGGGCGGCGGTATCGCACGCACGGGCGGTTATATCGTCGGCACGAAAAAAGCCGTTGAGCTCGTTTCCTACAGAGCGACTTCCCCCGGGCTCGGCGCAGAGTGCGGCTCAAGCCTTGACGAAAATCAGTTTATGTACAGAGGGCTTTTTATGGCGCCTCACACGGTAGCTCAAGCGGTCAAAACCTCGGTGTTTGCCGCCGCGCTGTTTTCCGAAATGGGCTATGAAGTCTCGCCGTCTTACGACGCGGAAAGATACGATATAATCCAGCTCATAAAGCTTCAAAGCGCCGAAAAGCTTTGCGCTTTTTGTAAAGGGCTTCAGGCGGCATCTCCCATCGACAGCTTTGCAGAGCCCGTTCCCGACGATATGGCGGGATATTCTGACAAGATAATTATGGCGGCAGGTGCGTTTGTTATGGGCTCGTCCATCGAGCTTTCAGCAGACGGTCCCTTAAAAGCGCCGTACAACGTATATATGCAGGGCGGCCTTACCTATGAAAGCGGTAAGCTTGGTATCATCGCCGCCGCAGAAGAAGTATCAAGAGTAAAGGAGGGGGAGTAAAATGCCGATAACTTTACCGTCGGGGTTGCCCGCGATAGAAGCACTTGAACGCGAAAACGTGTTCACTATGACGAAGACCCGTGCAACGAGTCAGGATATAAGACCGCTTAAGATCGCGGTACTTAATCTTATGCCCAACAAGGTAGTTACGGAAACACAGCTTTGCAGAGTGCTTTCGAA
>JAZRTW010000064.1:0-6718 GCA_045652265.1 Eubacteriales bacterium
CTTTACGGGGTAAGCGGATATCTTAAAACGCTTGACAGACTTTCAAGGTCGAAAATCGACGTAAACATAGCGTGCGATTTTTTAAAAGATAGAAGCGAGTTCGAGTTTGAGCTTGCCGCTTCCATTAAAGTGCATTGGGCAACAAGACACCTTTTGAAAATTATATTTTCTTCGATGAATACGATTACGGAGGTTATAAACAGTGACAAGCAATGAAAAAACGACGTTTTTAAACGTTCTTGCATACACGACGGAAAAGACCGTTGACATAGCAAAGCAAAGTCCCGTTATAGGAAATCCCATCGTCGTTGACGGAGTGACGATAATCCCCGTATCGAAAGTCAGCGCAGGCTTTGCGGGCGGCGGTGCGGATATCGCAGACGAAATGAGAAAGCGTAAGAAAAATCCTACGGGTATCGGCGCGAAAGTAAACGTTACGCCCGTGTCGTTTCTCGTAATCGACGGAAAAAATATCAAAACGGTTAAGGTTGACGGTGAAAAATCAGGCGCGGGTGAAGCTTTAGGCGCGGTCATCGCGAAAATCAAAGCGGAAAACGCAAAGAAGAAGGCCGAGAAAAAGGCACAGAAGAAAGCAGAAAAGGAAGCAAAACTTGCGGAAAAGAATGCGTAATCGTAGGGCGGGAGTAAAACTCCCGCCCATTTTTCGAAAAAAACAAACAGCTTGGTGTGAGCCAAGCTGTTTTGCCGTTTATTAAAGCGGATAGTTTTCCTCTCCGAAGAATACTCGGTATAGAAGGTGAATCGCATCGTCTGCGTCAACTTTTCCGCTCTTGTTAAAGTCGCAGTCTTGATCTACGGGGTAGTTTGATTCTCCGAAGAAGACTCTGTAAAGCAGATATATTGCATCGTCGGCATTAAGGCTACCGTCGCCGTTAACGTCGCCCTTTTGTGAGGTATCGTATACGATTATCTGCATATTTGCGGCGTCAAACGCTACGTGATCTCCAACCTTCATGTTTTCCTTGAGCCAAAGGCGCATAGCTCCGTGGCCTGATATAATAAATCCGTTTAGTGGAACGGTAGCGTTTCCGACGTATTCCTCAAGCTTTGTGACCGTGCCGCTTTGGTCGACGAATACCTCGTAGCCGTACTCGTTCGTACCCGTCGCTTTTTGAGAATTGATAAACACGATAAGCGAATCGGCAACCCTCTTTGCGTTCACTCCGCTTACCGCAACGCTCGTGCGTTTTATCTCGTAGGACGGATAGTATCTTGCGTTTAAAGTGAAGTTTGAAATAGCCGTCACGGTCGTGCTCGCGTTAACGTAGTTATTGGAGGTGGTAAACCACCCTGCAAAAACGTGTCCCGTGTAAGTTGGGACGGGCAAAGTGCCGAGTGGTTCGCTTGAGGTCACTACCTTCGTGGCGACGGGAGTCGTGCCGCCGTTTGCGTTGAAGGTGACGGTGGGTGTCGGATGAGGGCCTACCTTATAGCAATACGCGTATGTATAAGCCGTCGTCGACGCACGTCTTAAGGTATGTGCATGAGAAGGAGCAGTCGAACGGTCCGAACCCGAATCAAGTACAACGGGCTCTCCGAGCGCTATCGATACCTCACGTCCGACGTACGCTTGATGAGCGTTACAACTCAAAATGATATAATATCCCTCTTTTAGCTTTTGCATTATTTTAGTGCGGTCCGTACTGCTGCCGCTTGCCGAAAAGTCACCTGTAAGGCTTATCTTCTCGCCGCGCGTTATAGTCACGCCGTAAACGCTTTTCGCGGCTTTTATCATACCTTCGCCCGTATCGGTCTTAAACTGCTCCAAAAACGTGTTTTTGTTTAAATATCCGTTATTTATCATCCAATTAATATATACGTCGGGATTGAAGGTGCTGCCTTTTATAACTCCGCTTTCGACGAGCAGCTTTGCCTGTGCGACCATACGGCAACCGTAGCTTCGCGCAAGATTACCCATCGCCGATGCACCTTGAGACCAATACTGCCAATACGTGCTGTATTTATTTTTGCTGTTATCCGTATTCGTGCTTACGGTTTTTATTTCGGCGCTGACGATACCGCCGACCTGATATCCGCGATAATACGTGACTCCGTCTTTTGTCCATGACACAAGACTTCCTATTTTTGCCGCCGCTTCGACGTTCGGAGAAAAATAACACGTAAAAGAAGTCGTAAATATTGCTATCATTAAAATTAAAGATAAAAGCTTTTTCATTTTTACTACAATCAATAATATCCGCGCGTTGCGCTTACGTCGGGGGAAGCATTTTGTAAAAACAGCTTCATTACCTCTTTGATACGTGCGTCGGATTCATCGGTGAATATGAGATATTTTCCGCATTCCACATTTTTGTCGAAAAGCCATAAGGGCACGCTGTTATACAGCGTACTGCGGTGGCCGTACTCCCTATATATCTCGAAATTTGCGCCGATTCTGTCGGTAAGAGTCGCACGGCATACGCCGTTTGCCTTTCTGTCGCACTTCTTCCCTCTAGTGCTTTCCACAAGACAAGCGCGCGAGTGCATAAGCGGCAATTTGCCGTAAACGCATACGCTTGAAGGCATTATGCCCGAAAGCGCCCTTATACCGTGGGATTTAAGCTCGGGCGAGAGGGCGGCGCCCAAAAAGCCTTCGTCTTTGTAAATTTCAAGGCTCGTGCGGTTTTGTATATTCGCCGTGAAGTCGGCGTACACTTCCATATCGGGTGCGAGTGCTTTTTGCGCGTATGACGACAGTAAAAGAGAGGTCATTCCGAGCGCTTTTGCTTTTTCGATAAGCGCCGCTACGGCTTCCTTATCCTCGGGATATACGCATCTTGGTAATATCGCTCTCGTTTTTGCGCCATAGCGTTTTGCAAAATCCGCAAGCATATCCTCACGCCATACAGGCACGTCGAAAAACGCAATATCGTTTTCGAACTCCTCGAAAACGCTTGCGTCTACGTCGCGCGGAGTAAGAAGTCTTATTTCCGCGCCGTTTTTTGCGGCAGAAGCTGCACGCGTACTTTCGGCGTGGGGCGCGGGTGCTTCGTATTTTGGTGTGTTTTCCTTTATTATCGCATCTTCAAGAAGCGATATCGCGCTTCGGCGAAGCTCGTTTAGCTTTGAGGTTGGTATAAAGACGTTTCCGTTAACGGTCACGTCCGCTTTTTGAACGTAAAAAGAGCTGTCGCCCGTCTTGGAAAATCTCTGCAAGGCGTCCTCTCTTGAAAGCGGCTTATTCTCGGCGATAAGCGGTTTTTCACCCTCGGCGTGCGCTGATATGCCCTTGTAAGAAAAACCGAGTCTTGCCGTGTTTTCGTCAAGATACGCCGTCATTTCGACGGGGAGTCTTCTTTTTTCGAAGCTTATATTAAGGGCTGCGCTTTTTTGCTTATCTTCTTGTGTTCTTATGCCGAACATATCTATCGACAGCTTACCCATAAGGAAGGCGTCGGTAAAACCGCTTCGTGAAAAGACTTTCGAAAGAAAGTCCACTTCCGCGTCCGTCGCGTTGCGCCCTTCGTCAAGAAGCCTTCTGTATACGGACGTGACGGCGTAAACGTAGGCGGGGTCTTTCATACGGCCCTCTATCTTAAGGGAGGCTATACGCGCGTCTATTATATCGGTTACGTGCTTTGCAAGGCACATATCTTTAAGGCTCAAGGGATAGCCGCTCTTATACGGAAGGCGGCAGGGCTGGGCGCACTCTCCCCTGTTTCCGCTTCGCTTGCCTATCATCGACGACATAAGACAACCGCCGCTTTGGCTTACGCATATCGCGCCGTGAATAAAAAGCTCTGCTTCAAGTCCGCTTTCCTCCTGCATCTTTACTACCGAATCAAGCGTCATCTCCCGCGCGGCAACTATACGGAATACGCCGAGCTTTTTTAAAGTTTGCGCACCGTGAGCGTTATGCTGTGCCATCTGCGTGCTTGCTACTATCGGAACGCCGCAGGACTCGTGTACTCGCTTTGCAAGTCCTATATCCTGAACGATGAGCGCGTCGGGCTTATATTCATTGCAAACGGACAAAACGTAAGAAAGTGTTTCGTCCATCTCCTTTTCGCTGACGAGCGTGTTAAAGGTAAGGTACACCTTGACGCCGTAAAGACGCGCAAGGAAAAACGCTTCCTTTAAGCTCTCCGTGTCAAAATTTCTTGCGGAAGCTCTCGCATTATATTTCGGGCAACCGAGGTAGACCGCGTCCGCGCCTGCCCATATTGCCGCTTTTAAACATTCAATATCGCCTGCCGGAGCAAGAAGCTCGGGCAACTTTCTTGTATACATATACATTTCTCCGACTTTTTTTGAAAAAAGGCTTGTCTTTTTCTTAATTATAACATACAATATATTAAATGCAATATAAATTTTGGTGGGATTATGAAAATTAAGGAAACTGATAAGATCACAAAAGGAAATTTGATAATAATTAAAGTAGGTACTTCTACCCTCACGCACGATACGGGCTATCTTGACCTTCGCCGTATGCAAGATCTTGCAAGAATAATAAGCGATCTGCAAAACAGCGGTATGGAGATAATACTCGTAAGTTCAGGTGCTCAAAGTGCGGGTATATCGAAGCTCGGACTGAAGATCCGTCCCGATTCAAGAGAGGGCAAGCAGGCGGTTGCCGCAGTAGGTCAATGCGAGCTTATGAATATGTACGGCAAGTTCTTCTCCGAATACGGAAAGAATGTGGCGCAGGTACTTATCACCAAGTACGTGCTCGAAAATCCCGAACAGAAGGATAACGCCGCAAATACCTTCCGTAAGCTTCTCGATATGCATTGCATTCCGATAGTTAACGAAAACGACGTAATTTCATACGAAGGAATTAACTTCGGCGGAAACGATATCTTGGCTTCCTACGTGGCGCTCATCACGAATGCAGATATCATCATAAATCTCTCGGATATCGCGGGACTTTACACGAAGGACCCACGCACAAATCCCGATGCCGAGCTTATTGATTACGTTGAAGCCGTCGATGAGGGTATACTCGCCTTTGCGGGCGGTGCAGGCACCAAGAGAGGCACGGGCGGTATGGTTGCGAAGCTTCAATCGGCTTCCATCGCCGCAAAACAGCACATACCTATGATAATCGCAAACGGACACGATCCCGATATCCTCTACGATATAATCGTAAAGGGCGAGTTTACGGGTACGTATTTTGCAAATAAGAGGTAAGAAAAATGGAACTTTACGGTTACATTAAAGAACTTTGTCAAAAGGCAAAGGACGCAAATAACAAGCTCGCTTTATCGTCACTTGACGAAAGAAACGCGCTTCTTGCAAGAATTGCAAACGAGCTTGTAAAAAACAGCGATGATATAATAAAAGCTAACGAGGAAGACCTTAAATCTGCCGTTCAAAAAGGGCTTTCCACGGCAATGCAAGACCGCTTAAAGCTTTCGGCAGAAAGAATTACCGCTATCGCTTCTTCCGTTAAAAAGCTAATCGCCCTTCCCGATCCTTTGGGAAAATCCGAGGGCTTTACGCGTCCCAACGGGCTTTACATTGAAAGAGTCAGCGTACCGCTTGGTAACATCGGCATCATATACGAAGCGCGCCCTAATGTGACGGTCGACGCGGCTGTGCTCTGCCTCAAAAGCGGCAACTGCGCTATTTTACGAGGCGGTAAAGAGGCTTATAATACGAATATCGCCTTGGAAAGCACGATAAAGTCTGCGCTTACCGCAGAGGGCTTTTCGCCCGATCTCGTAAGCCTTATCCACGACACCTCAAGAGAGGGCGCGGATATTATGATGGGACTGCACGGATATATCGACGTGCTCATTCCGCGAGGAAGTGCAAATCTCATTAACAGCGTCGTGGAAAAAGCAAAGGTTCCCGTCATCGAAACGGGTGCGGGAAACTGCCACGTTTACGTTGACGAATATGCGGATATTGCGCTCGCACTTAAAGTTGCACTTTCTGCAAAAATAAGCCGTCCTTCAGTTTGCAACGCAGCGGAAAAGCTTCTCGTTCATAAGAGCGTCGCAAACGAGTTTTTGCCCGAGATAGTAAAGCTTTACAAAGAAAACGGCGTTACGGTAAAGGGTGGCGAAGACGTGAAGGATATCTGCCCCGACGTCTTGGACGCAGATGTATCCGACCTTACGAAAGAATACAATGACTATATCATTACCGTCTACATCTGCGAAGGCATTGATGATGCCATAGCACACATAAACGCGTATAACACCGGTCACAGCGAGGCTATCATCACCAAAGACATCGCGGCGGCTAAAAAGTTCCAGGACAGCGTAAACGCGGCGGCGGTGTACGTCAACGCTTCCACGAGATTTACCGACGGAGAGGAATTCGGCTTTGGCGCGGAAATAGGAATCTCCACCCAAAAGCTTCACGCAAGAGGCCCGCTCGGACTCGATGCGCTGACGACGGTAAAATATAAGATACACGGCAACGGACAAATAAGATAAAAACGAGGCGGTATTTCCGCCTCGTTTTTTATGCAGAAAAAAGCTCCACGATTAAACGTGGAGCTTTTGTTTTATTATCCAACGATACCGGAACGCTCAATACCTTGAACGAGGTCTCTCTGCAAGAAGCAATATACAACGAGAAGAGGTGCAATGATGAGCAAGGAACAAGCGTTATATACGGCTGAGGCAAAACCTGCCGTGCCGCCGTCGCTGTTCAAACTTGCGGGCATCTTCGCAAAGTCTGCAAGCATATAGTTGTCTTTAGATGACAAGAACAAGGACGAATAGAAGGTATCTGTCCATTGCCA
>JAZRTW010000065.1:0-2376 GCA_045652265.1 Eubacteriales bacterium
GGAAATTGGCTGCGCCCTTTGCGAGCACCCACCCGACGAAATCGCGCAGACCATTATAAAAACCCCCTAATAAAACGTGGGGCGGGGGCTTGCCCCCGCCGCTTGTTTTATCCGAAAGGAGCTATTATGGACATCATCGTATGCCTTGATGATAAAGGCGGAATGCTTTTCAACAAAAGACGGCAGAGCAAAGACCGCGCAGTGCTTGAAGATATGAAAGGCTGTCTTTCCGCGCCGCTTACTATAGACGCTTTTTCCGAAAAGCTGTTTGCGGATACGGGGATTGACTACCGCGTGGGAGAGCCCGAAGAAAGCGGCGTTTTCTTTGCGGAAAACGTAAAAATAAGTGAGATTGTCGATACTTGCACGCGTATCGTTATCTATAAGTGGAACAGAATCTATCCGTCCGACTTTAAGTTTGATATAGACCTTCCAAAAGAGGGATTTGTGCTTAAATCGACGAAAGATTTTGCGGGAACGTCTCACGAAAAAATAACGAGGGAGATATACGAAAGATGAAAAAAATTACAGCAGTTGCATCACTTTTGCTTGCAATATGCTTGCTATTTTCCGCTTGCGGATACGTCGAAACCATAGACGAGCAAAAAGAGCAAGACGCAGGAATATCGGTAGAGGACACCGAGGAAAAAACGGACGAAAAAGACGCCGTGGGAGATATCACGAGCGAAGACGGCGAAGATACCGAGCAAAGCGGCACGGAAGAGAAGCCCGACGCAGAGGAAAAGCCGAGCGAAGAGAAGCAAAACGAAAAGTTTGTGCTCCCCGCGTATACGGGCGACGCCTACACCGTAATAAATAAAAACGAGCCGTATTTTGACGAAAACGAGCTTACGGAAAGCTCCTTTGAGCGCTACGGAGCGCTCGACGAGCTCGGACGCTGTACGGAGGCGCTTGCTTCTATCGGACGCGACCTTATGCCCACGGAGGATAGAGGAAATATCGGTATGATAAAGCCTACGGGCTGGCAAACGGTCAAGTACGACGTTGTCGACGGCAAGTATCTTTATAACCGTTGCCACCTTATCGGCTTTCAGCTTACGGGCGAAAACGCAAACGAGAAAAATCTCATAACGGGAACGCGATATATGAACGTCGACGGTATGCTTCCGTTTGAAAATATGGTGGCAGACTACGTAAAGGAAACGGGAAATCACGTAATGTACCGCGTAACGCCCGTATTTTCGGCGCGCGAGCTCGTTGCACGCGGCGTTTTGATGGAAGCCTATTCCGTGGAAGATGAGGGAGAGGGAATATGCTTTTGCGTGTTTGTGCATAACGTTCAGCCGCAGATTGAAATAGACTACAAAGACGGCTCAAGCTCGCTTATAAAGGCGGTCGGCGAAAGCGGGAACGAGCAAAAGGACGATACAGAAAATAAAGCAGAAGATAAGCAAGAAGAGGAGAAGGCAGAGAAAGAGCAAGAAGATGCGTATACGTACGTATTAAATAAAAATTCCAAGAAATTTCATTATGCGGATTGCCATTCGGCAAAACAAATAAAGGCAAGTAATCGCGAGGATTACACGGGCGCACGCGACGCGTTAATAAATCGCGGCTATTCCCCTTGCGGAAACTGTAAGCCGTGAATGAGGGGTATCGCCCGCCCGCTACAGAAAAAGAGACAGACGATTTTCGTCTGTCTCTTTTTGTATCACGAAAACCACGCGATAGTCGCGTGGTTCAGTAAAGGTTAACCGATGAAAAGAATCCTCCAAATATGATATAATGAGTTGACCTGCCAGTCAAAACGAGAAAACATATTTGGAGGATTCATCTATGAAAAAAGTGTCAATAGACAATAATAGTTTAGCACATACGAGCTGGAATTGCAAGTACCACATTGTGTTTGCGCCGAAGTATAGGCGAAAGGTGTTTTTCGAAGAAAAACGAGTAGAGATAAGGGAGATACTGCGCCAATTATGCCAATGGAAAGGCGTGGAAATAATCGAAGGAGAAGTATGTCCGGATCACATACATATGCTCGTGAGTATCCCGCCTAAAATGAGCATTTCGGGATTCATGGGGTATCTAAAAGGAAAAAGTGCAATGATAATATACCAAAAATTCGGGAACATGAAATTTGCGTACCGAAATCGCGAATTTTGGTGTAAGGGATATTACGTTGATACCGTGGGCAAAAACACGAGGGCAATAAAGGAATACATTGCAAATCAATTAAAGAGCGATCAAGAGAGTGATCAATTAAGTATATTTGACCCACGGGACCCATTCATGGGTAGTAAGTAACAAATGCATGGCTGGCAGGCCAATAAAAGACGCACTTGTGCGTGGCCAGTAGTATTAGGGCTATGCCCGAAAATGAAATACCCCCCGCTATGCGGGGGGATATTTATT
>JAZRTW010000066.1:0-2509 GCA_045652265.1 Eubacteriales bacterium
CCTACAAATAAGCAACCGAAAGAGAGGGTGTTTAACAATACTCATAAAATGCTTGACGGCAGAGAGTATTACTACAGCGGAGTCATTTGCGGAAAGACGGGTTGGACTCCCGAAGCGGGAAACTGCCTCGTTACATACGCAAAACGAAACGGCATTGAGCTTATAGTCGTCGTATTCGGCGGCAAGAGCGCGGCGGGTTGCTGTACGGATACCGCAAACCTGCTTGACTACTATTTCAACAACTACGAAATGCGAAGCTTTTCCGTTAAAAAATATATGGGCGAGGATCTTGAAAGCGTAGAGCTCGAATGCGCGGGCACGGTCAAGGCAGAGTGCTCATCCTCATTCTCCGTTTTATTTGAAAAGCACGTTGAGCCGGGTGAGGTAAACTGTATCTTAATGCCCGACAACACTCTTTCGCTCCCCATAGAAGCGGGTACGCAAGTCGCCACGATAAGCTTTTCGCTTGAAGGACGGCTTCTTGGGGAGCTTCCCGTATACGCCACGGAAACTATGTACGTACCGTCCTTTGCCGAGATTCCCGACAATATCCCGCAAAATGACGGCTCTTCCATTTTCGAAGACGAAGACAAGAGCGGTTTTGTGAAGTTTATCATCGTTGTGGGTTACGTTCTCTTGGTTTTGGTTATACTTGCTATAGTGCTCGTTTTAGTGCTCTTATGCATACGCCAGCAAAATATGCGAAGATTACAGCGCCGCAGAATGTCACGCCGCTACAGCGGTAACATCAAGACGAAAGCTCGCTCCGATACACCATACGGAAGAAAAAAATGACGGTAGCGGTAAGGAAGATAGCGGCGGGTGAAAGCCCGTATGACGCGGTAAGAGCTTTGCTTTTTGAGACGGTAAAAAAAGAGCTTTCTTTGGAAATGGACGAGCGCGATATCGTAAAGGACGAGAGGGGCAAGCCGTTTGATAAAAAAGGACGCTTCTTCTTCAGCTTAAGCCACAGCGGCGGCATTTGCGCCGTTTTGGTTGCGGACACGCCTTGCGGAGTGGACGTACAAGAGATAAAAAGCGTAAGCGACGGCGTGCTTAAAAAAATAGGCGTTTTGCCACCCTTCCCCGAAAGTGACCGTGAGCGTACTGCACTTTGGGCTCTTGCGGAGAGCTTCGTGAAAATGACGGGCGACGGGATTTCGGCGCTTTCCAAAGTACCGCGCTTTTTTAAAAATATTAATATAGAAAACGAATTTACAAAAGTAGCGTCCGACTCGGATGAGCTTTTTGAAATAAAGGAGATTTGCGGCTACGTACTTGCAGTTTGCGTGCGCACCGCGTGAAGAAAATGAGTTTTAACATCGTACTTGTTGAGCCCGAGATACCGCAGAATACGGGAAACATATCCCGCACCTGCGCCGTTACGGACTGTTCGCTTCATCTTATAAAGCCGCTCGGCTTTTCAATTGAGGAAAAGCACTTAAAGAGAGCGGGACTCGACTATTGGCAGTATCTTGACCTACACGTATACGAAAACCTCGACGAATTTTTCGAAAAAAATTCGGGCGGCGATTTCTATTATTTTTCCACAAAGGCGCCGAAAAGATATACGGACGTCACTTATCCCGACGGAGCTTACCTTATCTTCGGCAAAGAGACGAAGGGGCTTCCCGAAGAGCTTCTTGAAAAAAATCTCTCAAAATGCGTGCGTATACCGATGAAAGGGGCGCTTCGCAGTCTTAATCTCTCAAACAGCGTCGCGATAGCGGTTTACGAAGCGTTAAGGCAGAAGGACTTCGAAGGACTTACGACAAGCGGTAAATACGGCGATATCTAAAAAACGAAAGGTACTTTTATGAGCTTACTTACAAAAATTTTCGGCACACACAGCCAACACGAACTTAAAAAGATAGAGCCTATCGTAAACGCGATAGATGCTCTTGCGGATAAATACTCATCAATGAGCGACGACGAGCTTAAAAGCCAAACATCAGTATTAAAGTCAAGGCTTGCAAACGGCGAAAGCCTTGATGCCATACTTCCCGACGCTTACGCCGTGGTAAGAGAAGCGGCGACGAGAGTGCTCGGCGAACGCCACTACCGAGTTCAGCTTATCGGCGGTATCGTTGTACACCAAGGCAGAATAGCGGAGCTTAAAACGGGCGAGGGAAAAACGCTTATGGCGACTTTGCCCGCTTATCTCAACGCGCTTTCGGGTAAGGGCGTACACATCGTCACGGTAAACGATTACCTTGCAAAGCGCGACAGCGAATGGATGGGCAAGGTTTATAACTTCCTCGGAGTATCCGTAGGACTTATCGTCCACGGACTTACAAGCGACCAAAGACGTGAAGCGTACAGTGCGGACATAACCTACGGTACAAATAACGAATTCGGATTTGACTACCTTCGCGACAATATGGCGATAGAGAAAAGTGATCTCGTTCAAAGAGGACACAACTTTGCCATAGTGGACGAAGTGGACTCTATTTTAATAGACGAAGCTAGAACCCCTCTCATCATCTCCGGAAGAGGCGAAAAATCGACG
>JAZRTW010000067.1:0-5714 GCA_045652265.1 Eubacteriales bacterium
CGATATCCTCGCTTTGCTATCACATAAAGCCCTTCTTCCCCACGCCTCTTCAAAGAACCGAGCTCACGAGCGAGGGTGAAGACGTTACGATAGCGGAAAACGGCGATCCTTCAGTATTCGTATTCAAGTCCGTCGTTGACCCCTTCGTAGGAAGAATGACCTTCTTCAAGGTTATGAGCGGTACTTTAAAGAGAGATATGACCTTAAAGAGCTCCACCGACGGCCACGGAGAAAAATTCGCGCACATCTACGTGATAAGCGGTAAGAAGCAAACCGAGGTCGACGAGCTCGTTTGCGGCGATGTCGGCGTTACCACAAAGCTTTCGGACGCAGAGACAAACGAAACGTACTATCTCACGACGCCCGTTAAATACAGAGAGATCGAATTTGCAAAGCCGTATTCGTATATGGCTATCGTTCCCAAAGCAAAGGGCGACGAGGATAAGATATCGGGCGGTATCTCGAAGCTTCTTGAGGAAGACCGCACGCTCCGCTACGAAAACAACGCCGAGACGAAGCAGATGCTCATTTACGGTATGGGCAACACGCACCTTGACGTAGTGGTATCGAAGTTAAAGAGCAAATATTCAACCCAAGTCGATCTCGTCACGCCGAAGATTGCATATAGAGAGACGATAAGAAAGCCCGTAAAGGTACAGGGCAAATACAAGAAGCAGAGCGGCGGACACGGACAGTACGGTGACGTGTGGATCGAATTTAAGCCCGGTGAAGAGGACGGACTCACCTTTACTGAATCTACAGTCGGCGGATCCGTACCCAAGAGCTTCCACCCCGCAGTTCAAAAGGGGCTTGAGGAATGCATGAGAGAAGGTATACTCGCGGGATACCCCGTAGTTAAGCTCCACGCAAACCTCTACGACGGCTCGTATCACGACGTTGACTCCTCGGAAATGTCCTTTAAGCTTGCGGCGCGCGAGGCGTATAAAGCGGGACTTCCCAAAGCCTCACCCGTTATCTTGGAGCCCGTCGGAAGACTTGTCGTTACGACTCCCGATTCTCTTATGGGCGACATAAACGGCGACCTTAATAAGCGCCGCGGCAGAATCAACGGAATGAACCACATCGAAAACAGACACGGCTACACCTGCATCGAAGCAGACGTACCTATGTCGGAGATGCTCGACTTTGCGGTAAACCTGCGTGCGATAGGTCAGGGCCTTGCAACGTATTCGTTTGAGTTTGACCATTACGAAGAAGCACCCGCTCCCGTAGCGCAGAAGATAATCGACGCAGCCCCCAAGAAAACAGACTGACGTTAAATTAAGCAAAACCGCTCCTTGTACTCGCAAGGGGCGGTTTTTTGCGGTATCGGCAAGTTATGGAAAATATACAAACACTGTATGTAAGGCTGTATACAAATTCATTGCTTTTCCCCTTGCATTTTGAAAAAAAGTGTGATATAATATACTTGAACAGTTGCGGCTGCTGTGATTTTGTTATGCCGCGTAACGTATTTTGAAAGGTGATTTCTGATGAAAACAACTGAGGTTTTAATCGTCAATCCCGTCGGTCTTCACGTAAGACCCGCAACATTTTTCATTAAAAAGGCGAATTCTTATAAGTCAAGCATCTGGGTTGAAAAGGACGATCGCAGAGTTAACGCGAAAAGCTTGCTCGGAGTGCTTTCTCTCGGAATTGCAAAGGGAATGACCATAACTATCATCGCGCAAGGTGACGATGAGGACGATGCTATCGCAGGTCTTGAAGATCTCGTAAAGAACGGTCTCGACGGCGAAGAAATGAACGTATAAAACAAAATCCGAGGCGTAACGTCTCGGATTTGTTTTTCCCCTCTTGACAAAGAGTGGTATAATAAGTAAAAAAGGATTTTTTAAAAAAGGACTGTAAAAATGAAAAAGCTTACGATATTGCTCGCGCTTTGTCTTATATTCACGGCTTTTGCCGCCTGCGCTAAAAAGCCGCTTGATATGGCAGGCAACGAAACTCCCGATCAAAGCACGGATGACAAAACGGAAGATGACGTGCAAACCGATACCGACACGGAAGATAACGTCGATAAATTTCCCGAGCTTGATTTTGACGATACCCCCGTCCCCGTCGCAAAGGGTATGGAGGGCAAGGTCAACGAGTCAAGCTTACACGTAAGAGAGACTGCAGGCAAAAAGGGCAAGTCGGTAGGCACGGTCGAGCGAGGACAAAGCCTGCTTATAAGCGAGCTCGTGGGCGTCGACTCGGTTTTGTGGGGCTATACGGGCGAGGGCTACGTTTGCCTTGACTACGTGGCGTTCGATATGGACAGAAACGGAACGATGATCTGCGGCACGGTAACTGCGGACAACCTCTCTGCAAGAGAGGCGCCTCACTTATTTTGCGACGTAGTTGAAAAAATCCCAAACGGCACGAGGCTTGAAATATCGGCGTTTGCCTGCTCGGGCACGGCGATATGGGGACTTACTTCGTCGGGCTGGGTATGCCTTAATTACGTTGAGCTTGACCAAGGCGTTACGGTAGTCGAAGGAGAAAATGCAGAGGAGCTTGACCCGTTCTATCTTGCACC
Source organism: Eubacteriales bacterium (assembly GCA_045652265.1). Lineage (GTDB taxonomy): Bacteria > Bacillota > Clostridia > Oscillospirales > CAG-272 > CALCTE01. The sequence continues at coordinate 2,540 of JAZRTW010000067.1, forward strand.
CGACTATAAAGAGGTAACGCCCAAAGCCGAGGGAAGCTTGGCTCCCACACAAGAAAGCGTCATCGGCACTTGGGAATTCGTCACGCTCACGGGCTTCTACTCTACGATATACGAAGAATATTTCACCGCTGTGCAGGGCTATCTTACGCTTAACGAAGACGGTACATTCGTTTGCGGCGGCGACGAATACGTATCAACGCTGTACAGCCAAGAAACGAGCGTCAAGAGCTGGGACGTTTCCGAGGCAGGTAAGGCGGAACTCGGCGGAACCTACGAGATAATCGAAGGCGGTATAGTTTTAAGCTACACTTACACTAAAGATATAGTCGGCGACGAGGTCGTAACGGAAATGTCAAAGACCGTCACCTTGCAGCTTACACAAACGGAAGATATGCTCTTTGTGAAAAATCCCGCAGATATCGTCTACACGAGCGAGAGCAAAAGCGTGAAGATCGCGCACCCCGTATTCTACCGTAACGTAATCGGAAGTCTGCTTGAGAAAGTATATCCGGGGACGTATTATTGAGGCATTAGGGATTAGAAAAAATCCTCGCGGCATTCCAAGCGAAGCATCGGAATCACACGAAAATTCAGACAATAGGAAAACGGGCGACCGACGGTCGCCCGTTTTTTGCATCTGTAAACGTAAGCGGGCATGAACGCCCCCCTCTTTTAATTCTGTGCCGAGCCGAGCCCTACGGTTTCGTCAACGGGGAGCGCAAATACGATGCCTTGCGCCTTCGTAGCCGTACCGATGGCGTGATAAAGCCCCTTCAAAATGGCGTCCGTATGCTCCGCCTTTGCAATTATCATCAAAATCTCCTTGTCGGACTGTATCGCTATATTAAACGCGTTTTCCGCTTCCTTGGAGACCGTTCCTCTTGCGTGAAGTATCGTTCCGCCAGTCGCTCCGCAAGCCTTCGCCGCTTCCATCGCTTCTTCGGCAAAACCGTTATTTACGACGGCTAAAATACACTTATATCCTCTTTTCATTATTTCCATTCCCCTTCCTTCGCGGTTCTGTCGTTGCCGAGCAGCTGATACATAGATACTCCTATGATACTGTCCAGCGGCACGGTAAAGGCTATGCCCTTGCCGTTTTTTACCTTGTGGAATTTTTCGTCCAAGGTTAAGATAGCTTCTTTCACCTTATCCTCTCTTATATGAGAAATAATAATGGCTTTTTCCGTTTCCGCAAGTCCGAGAAGATACAGCATTTGCGAGTTTGCCGTACCCCTTCCGTAAGAAACCATCTGCACGTTAATTTCAAACTGCTCCAAAAGATCGACGTAAAAGAGTGCTTTGCTTCTGTCCACGACGGTGATAAGGAGCTTTAACTTATGCACGCTTGAAGTACGCTTTTTGGCAGGTGCGGGATTTGCCGCAACGTTTTTATCAATATTCCTTGCCATATTTACCTCCTACATAAAGCGGATAATATGATCGTCGTCCTCACCCAAGATACGCTTCATCGCGAGCTTTTCGCTCACTCTCTTTTTGGAGATCGCCGTAAAGCCGAGCATCTGTATCGTTATAAGAGGCGTCATCGCAACCATAGCGACGATTCCGAAAGCGTCGGAAAGAATATCTCCGCCCATTGTGGCGCAAGCGCCGATGGCAAACGGCAATATGAACGTAGACGTCAAAGGACCCGACGCAACTCCGCCCGAGTCAAATGCGATGGCAGTATATATTTTCGGCACGAAGAACGAAAGTCCGAGCGAAATAAGATAGCCGGGAACTAAATAGTAAAGCACGGAAAATCCGAAGATTATCCTTATGACCGAAAGGCAGATGGAAAGACCGACACCGACGGAAAGTGCTATCATCATCGACTTCTTCGATACCGTGCCGTCGGTTATCTCCTCGACCTGCTTATTAAGCACGTGCACCGCGGGCTCCGCCAAAACGACAACGAGTCCGAGCACGAATCCCGCTACGCTTATCGCAACAGGCGACGTTTTTGCAAGCTCACTGCCCATCTTAAAGCCGACGGGCATAAATCCGACGTGAACGGAGGTCAAGAATACGACGAGTCCTATATAAGTGATCGCCGTGCCGACTGATATCTGCAAAAGCTTATTTTTCGGCAACTTTAAAAATATGAAATTGACCGCAAAGAAGAACGCCACGACCATACCTAGCGCCACGGCGACGTCCTTTGCAGTTTTAAGGAGCGTATGCACAGTCGCGTCAAAAAGGTTTTCGGGGAGCGCGTAAGACACAAGGTCGGGAGCCGTAATATCCCCGCCGTTTACAAGGCTTAAAAGAAGCACCGCAAGGATAGGGCCGACAGAGCACATTGCAACAAGTCCGAAGCTGTTTTCGCTTGCGTTACGTCCGCCGATGGTCGCCGCGATACCGACGCCGAGCGCCATAATAAACGGAACGGTTATCGGGCCCGTCGTCACTCCGCCCGAGTCAAACGAAAGCGGCAAAAGCTTGAAATTTGCGGGATCTATCGCCGCTATAACGAGTGCCAAAGCAAACAAGACCATATAGAAATACACGAGCATACTTCCGAGGTCGACCTTGAATCCTATCTTTAACACGGACAAAATGAGGAAAAAGCCCACTCCGAGCCCGACGAATAAAATTATGAGCTTACTGCCGACCTGATCCGCCAAAACGGCAAGGTCGGGCTCCGCGACGGTTATAAGTACGCCCAAAGCAAAGCATATAATAAGCAAAAGCTTCAGATTTTTCGTTTTCGTTACTCCGCTTCCGACGTGCTCGCCCATAGGCGTCATCGCAACGTCCGCACCTAAAGTGAAAAATCCTATACCCAATACCAAAAACAATGCGGAAGCACAGAAGATGAGTATTTCTTCAAGCGATAGATTCACAAGCGGCGTAAAATCCAAAAGTACGACTATAAGCGTTACGGGCAATACCGAAAATAACGCTTCTTTTATTTTGCCGACCAATGCTTTTTTCATACTTCACCGCCTATTCGTATACGTTATGTTAACAGTATACCATATATTTTCGCGCATTTCCACCCATTTGCTTAAAAAATATGCACTCAAAAAGCAATTCTTTTTGAGTGCATATCCCTATTTTTACTTCTTTTCTTTGAGGAGATCTCTGATTTCAGTAAGTAAAATTTCTTCCTTCGTGGGCTCGGGTTCTTTTGCGGCTTCCACTGCTGCTGCAGCCGCTGCCGCTGCTGCCG
>JAZRTW010000068.1:0-11131 GCA_045652265.1 Eubacteriales bacterium
CCCTGCCAGACGCTGACCAACAAGGAATCGCACATGCCGCGTGACAGCGCGCTCAAAATCATCCGCGCGCTGGGCATTGAGGGCGGCTGTAACGTACAGTTCGCGCTTAATCCCACAAGTTCCGAGTATTATCTCATAGAGGTAAACCCACGTGTTTCCCGCTCCTCCGCACTTGCTTCAAAGGCAAGCGGTTACCCCATCGCGAGAGTTACGGCAAAGATAGCCGTGGGTATGGCGCTTGAAGAAATCGAAGTTGCAAATACGACAGCCGCATTCGAGCCGAGGCTTGACTATATCGTTGCAAAATTCCCACGCTTCCCCTTCGATAAGTTTGCGTCCGCAACGAATAAACTCGGCACGCAGATGAAGGCTACGGGCGAGGTCATGGGAATCGGAGCAACTCTCGAAGAATGTATGCTCAAATCCGTGCGCTCTCTTGAGATAGGCGTTTGCCACTTATGGATGAAGAAATTCGACACGATGAGCACGAATAATATCAAAGAATACATAAGCGAGTTCAGAGACGATACCATTTTCGCCATCTCCGAGCTTTTCAGACGCGGAGAAAGCGTTGAGAGCATACACGAAATAACGGCTATCACGGAATATTTCCTTGAAACGATAAAAGGTATAATCGACTTTGAAAAGGTTATCGCGGAAAACAAGGACAGCGAAACTCTTAAAAAAGCAAAGAAGATGGGCTTTTCCGACAAATACATCGCGAAGCTTTGGAACGTCAAAGAGATAGAGGTATACGAGAGAAGAAAAGCGGAAAATATCCGTCCCGTATACAAGATGGTCGATACCTGCCACACGAATGCGTATATCCCCTATTTCTACTCTACCTATACGGGTGAAAACGACAGCAGACTTTCAAATAGAGAAAAGATAGTCGTTCTCGGTGCAGGCCCCATCAGAATCGGTCAGGGCGTTGAGTTTGACTATTCGACCGTTCACGCCGTACAGACCATTCGTAAGTCTGGATACGAGTCCATCATCATAAACAATAACCCCGAAACAGTGTCGACGGACTACACGACCTCCGATAAGCTCTACTTTGAGCCTCTTACTACGGAGGACGTTATGAATATCCTCGATTTCGAAACTCCCGAGGGCGTTATAGCATCTCTCGGCGGACAGACAGCCATAAACCTTGCCCAGCCCCTCGTTGAAAGAGGCGTTAAGATAGTAGGTACGGACTGTGAAGCTATTGAAAGAGCTGAAAACAGAGATTCTTTTGAGAAGATACTTGAAAAGTTAGGTATACCTCAACCTCAAGGTAAAGCGGTAACGGCTATCGAAGACGGTGTCAAGGCGGCGGCAGAGATAGGTTATCCCGTACTCGTGCGCCCCAGCTTCGTTTTGGGCGGACGTGCAATGCAGATAGTCGGAAGTGAAGCACAGCTACGCCACTACCTCAAGACTGCTGTTGAAATAGACGAGGACAAGCCCGTTTTGGTTGACAAGTACATCGTAGGCAAAGAGGTCGAAGTAGACGCTATATGCGACGGTATAAACGTATTCGTTCCCGGTATTATGGAGCTTGTTGAAAGAACGGGTATCCACAGCGGCGACTCCATAAGCGTTTATCCTCCTTTCAGCATCTCCGACAAGGTAAAGGGCACTATTCTTCAATATGCAAAGAAACTTGGTCTGGGTATCGGTATTGTCGGTCTTTACAACATTCAGTTCATCGTTGACAAGGACGAGAAGGTATACATAATCGAGGTAAATCCCCGCTCGTCAAGAACCGTTCCCTTCCTTTCGAAAGCGACGGGCTACAGCCTTGCGGATATCGCGACCGACGTAATACTTGGCAAAAGCCTCAAGGAGCAAGGTCTTTTCGACATCTATCCCGATGAAAAGAAGCGTTGGTACGTCAAAGTGCCCGTATTCTCCTTCAACAAGATAAGAGGTCTTGACGCATACCTTTCTCCCGAAATGAAGTCTACGGGCGAAGCTATCGGTTACGATAACAAGCTTAACCGCGCGCTTTATAAGGCACTTCAAGCATCGGGTATGAAGGTACAGAACTACGGTACGGTATTTGCCACCATCTCCGACGCTGACAAAGAAGAAGCGCTCCCCTTAATAAGACGCTTCTATAAACTCGGTTTTAATATTCAAGCCACGAAAGGCACGGGCGAATTCTTAAAGAAAAACGGCATCAGAACGCATATTTTAGGTAAGATAAGCGAAGGCAGTGAGGAGATAGCTCAAGCGGTAAGAATGGGTTATATTGCATATATCATCAACACAAGCGACGTTGGCGACCACGCAAGCGACGGCATAGAGATACGTAGGCTTGCAACCGAAAACAACGTCAACCTGTTCACCTCTCTCGACACAGTCAAGATATTACTTGACGTACTTGAGGAAACGACTTTGTGTATCTCCACTATCGACGCATAAGGTGGCATAATGAAACAGATAATTTATACGCTCAAGGAGCAAAAGTGCATCGCAAAGGACATTTTCAAGGCTGTCCTTTGCGGTGATACGTCCGATATCAAGACCGGACAGTTTGTAAATATAAAGATTGAGGGCACGTTTTTAAGAAGACCTATTTCCGTATGCGACGTTGAAGAAGGCAAGCTCACTCTCATTTACAAGGTCGTCGGAAAAGGCACGGAAATTATGTCACGCCTTGAAAGCGGTGCAGGGCTCGACGTGCTCACGGAGCTTGGTAACGGATACGACGTATCTGACGCAGGCGATGTTCCGCTTCTTATAGGCGGCGGCGTGGGCGTTCCCCCACTTTATATGCTCTGCAAGGAGCTTGTAAGAATGGGCAAAAAGCCTACGGTCATCATCGGCTTTAACGGTAAAGACGACGTATTTTACGAAAACGAATTTAAGGCGCTCGGTGCTGACGTATACGTTACGACCGTTGACGGAAGCTACGGTGTAAAGGGCTTTGTAACCGATGCTATGAAAGACCTTTCCTACAGCTATTTCTACTGCTGCGGTCCCGAGCCTATGCTTAAAGCGGTGTATAAGGCAACTAATACGAGCGGTCAGTTCAGCTTTGAGGAGCGTATGGGCTGTGGATTCGGTGCGTGCATGGGCTGCTCCTGCAAGACCGTCACGGGCTACAAACGTATATGCAAGGAAGGCCCCGTTTTGAAGAAGGAGGAGATATTATGGCAGACACAAGAGTAAGTCTTTCGGGTATCACCCTCAAAAATCCCATAATTCCCGCAAGCGGAACGTTCGGATACGGATATGAATTCGCGGAGCTTTACGATATAAACTGTCTGGGAAGCCTCTCCTTCAAGGGCACTACGAAAGACACAAGATTCGGTAATCCCACTCCGAGAATCGCAGAATGTAATCAAGGTATGATAAACAGCGTCGGACTTCAAAATCCCGGCGTTGAAAAGGTTATCTCCGAGGAGCTTCCCAAGCTCAAAAAATGCTTTAACGGTCCCGTCGTTGCAAATATCGGCGGATTTTCCGTTGAAGAATACGCATATACCGCGTCACTTCTTAACAAGCAAGACTGCGTCGGAATTTTGGAACTTAACATAAGCTGTCCCAACGTCCACAACGGCGGTATGGCTTTCGGAACGAGCCCCGAAGCCGCAAGCGAGGTCACAAAGGCGGTTAAGGCTGTAACGAAGAAGCCTTTATACATAAAGCTCTCCCCCAACGTAACGGACATCGTTTCCATTGCAAAGGCTTGCGAAGAAGCTGGAGCAGACGGTATAAGTATGATAAATACGCTTCTTGGAATGAGGATAGACCTCAAAACGAAAAAGCCCGTTATAGCAAATAAAATGGGCGGTTTTTCGGGCAGTGCCATACTTCCCGTCGCGCTTCGCATGGTATACCAGGTGTACGAAGCGGTGAAGATACCCATAATCGGTATGGGCGGTATAAGTTCGGCGGAAGATATAATCGAAATGATGCTTGCAGGAGCTACTGCGGTTGAAGTCGGTGCGGCAAACCTCGTCGACCCCTACGCTTGTATGAATATGGCGCGCGAACTTCCGCGCGTTATGGAAAAATACGGAATAAACAAATTAAGTGATATCATAGGAGGAGCACACAATGGGTAAGGACGTAATTATCGCTTGCGATTTTTCAAGCAAAAAGGCGGTATTCGATTTTCTCGATAAATTCGGCGACGAAAAGCCGTACGTTAAGATAGGTATGGAGCTTTATTATGCGGAAGGTCCCGCTATCGTAAAGGAGCTTAAAGAAAGAGGTCATAAGATATTCCTCGACTTAAAGCTTCACGATATTCCCAATACGGTCAAAAAATCAATGAGCGTACTTTCAAGGCTCGACGTGGATATGTGTAACCTTCACGCAAGCGGCACTATCGCTATGATGGAACCGGCTATAGAAGGACTTACGAGAGAGGACGGCACAAGACCTCTTCTTATCGCCGTAACCCAGCTTACGTCAACGGACAGCGAAAGAATGGAAAAAGAGCTTCTTATAAAAGAGCCTATCGACAAAGTAGTTATGCACTATGCGTCAAATGCTAAGAAAGCAGGTCTTGACGGCGTCGTTTGCTCTCCCTTGGAAGCAGGTAAGGTACACGAGGTATGCGGTAAAGACTTCTTCACGGTCACACCCGGCGTACGCTTTGCAGACGGTGACGTTGGAGACCAAAAGCGCGTTACGACTCCCGAAAAGGCGAAGGAAATCGGCTCGGACTATATAGTTGTCGGCCGTCCCATAACTGCGGCGGAAGACCCCGTTGCCGCATACAGAAGATGCGTAAAAGAATTTGTAGGTTAATGTGGAGGATAGTAAAATGACAAATATCGAAAGACTTATTGCAAAGGATCTTCTCTCTATAAAGGCGGTGTTCTTCCGTCCCGACGAGCCTTTTACTTGGGCAAGCGGAATAAAGAGCCCCGTATACTGTGACAACAGACTCACTCTCACCTCTCCCAAGGTAAGAGACGATGTTGAAAACTCACTTGCAGAAACTATAAAGCGCGAATACCCCGATGCAGAGGTGCTTATGGGCACGTCCACCGCAGGAATCGCGCACGCCGCTATAACGGCTCACATCTTGGGTATGCCCATGGGATACGTAAGAAGCGGAGCGAAAGACCACGGCAGAGGAAATCAAATCGAAGGCAAACTCGAAAAGGGACAGAAGGTAGTCGTTGTAGAAGACCTTATCTCAACGGGCGGAAGCGTTATCGAAGTTGTAAACGTTCTTCGTGAGGCGGGTGCAGAGGTGCTTGGTATCGTGAGCATCTTCACCTACGGAATGGCAAAGGGTCTTGCAAGACTTCAAGAAGCAAACGTTAAAAACGTAAGCCTTACAAATTTCGACTCCATCGCGGAGATAGCCGCTGAAGAAAACTACATCAAGAAAGAAGACATCGCGCGTCTTATCGCTTTCAGAAACAATCCCTCCGACGAAAGCTGGATCGGAGGCGCTAAATAATGAGAAATCTCATTGATATCCTCGATTTGACCACCGAAGAAGTAGCAGAGCTTATCAACACCGCAAAGGACATAATCGCAAATCCCGAAAATTACAGAGAAAAATGCAAATATAAGAAGCTCGGCGTACTCTTCTTCGAGCCTTCAACGAGAACACGTCTTTCCTTTGAAGCCGCTATGATGGAGCTCGGCGGAAAGGCTCTCGGATTTTCCGATGCAAGCTCAAGCTCCACTTCAAAGGGCGAGTGCGTCGGCGACACGGCGAGAATAGTAAGCGGATATGCGGATATTATCGCAATGCGCCACCCCAAAGAAGGCGCTCCCCTCGTAGCGTCTATGTCAAGCGACGTGCCTATCATAAACGCAGGCGACGGCGGACATCACCACCCCACTCAAACGCTTACCGACCTTCTCACCATAAGCCGTGAGCTTGGCCGTCTTGACAACCTCACAGTAGGATTCTGCGGCGACCTTATGTACGGAAGAACGGTACACTCGCTTATCGCGGCAATGTCGAGATACGAAAACATCAAATTCGTACTCATCTCCCCCAAGGAGCTTCGTCTTCCCGCTTACGTCAAGGAAGATTACCTCGACGCTAAAAACATCACGTATGTTGAAACCGAGTCTTTGGAGGACGCTATCCCCGAACTCGACGTTCTGTATATGACGAGAGTTCAGCAGGAAAGATTTATTGATATAAACGAATACCTGCGCCTTAAAGACGTATATATCTTAAACGCCGAAAAGCTCAAAGGTGCAAAGGAAAATATGATAGTGCTCCACCCCCTGCCCCGTCTTAACGAGATCACAAAGGACGTGGACGACGACAAGAGGGCCGCGTATTTCAGGCAGGCGCGTAACGGCAAATATATGAGAATGGCTCTCATTTTGAAGCTTCTTGCTTCAGTAAACGAAGAAAGCGCGCATGATAACGTAGCTTACAGAAGCGACCTCGTTTGCGAAAATCCGCGTTGCATTACGTCCGTAGAGCAAGATATTCCGCATAAATTCAAGCTCACGGAAAAAGGCACTTACCGTTGCATATACTGCGACGCAGAAAAGAAATAATAAAAATGACGGAAAACGCAAGAAGCGTTTCCCGTCATTTGTTTTTTGATAAATTAAATTACCGTTTTTCAATTATCTCCAAAATGGAGATAACGCCTTGCGCCAAAATGAGAGCGCCGATTATAATAAAGAGCCAATCAATAACGCCGTTTTTGTTAAAGAAAAGGCATAGCCCCGCAAGAAGAGTTGCGACAGGCTTCACAAACAAAAGCACTTTTTGCGAAGGAGCGCAAAGGTTTGCAAGCTTTACCGCAGAAGCGATCTGGTATATACCGAAAACGATAAATGCTCCAGCAACGACATAAAGTGCGATATCAACAAGAACCCAACCGAGCACGAGTATAAGAATGCCGATAATACATTTGATGATTGCGGGAGTGGTTTGATTGTTGACAAAGTCCGAAATTCCCATGGCAATAGCCGCAAGTCCGATTATCGTCAGTACGATTCCGATGACTCCGCCCTTTAACGTGATGAACATAATTCCGAGCACGACAGAGATAATACCCGAAAATATCCTTGAATCAATTTTTCTCATAAAACTTTTATCCTTCCTATTTTTTCGTAAAACGTTTTTTACAAATCCGAAAGCTTATTTTGCGAATCGGAGATAAGGTTACTTATACCTAGGCAAAGCTCGTTGTATGCACCTGCGAGCTTTTTAGTTTTTTCTTCACTTTCCGAAAGCGCCGCTTTAAGCTCTTCCATCTTACTTTCCGCCTCAAAACATCTTCTTTCGTATTCGTCGCATTTTTTCTTGCTTTGCTCCAAGGTGTCCTTTATCTCAATGGAAAGCTTCTGTATGTACTTGCTTACGTCTTTCTTTGAAAAGCCGAAAAGCTCCGTGCCGAATGAAATTTTCACAATTTACCTCCATACCCTTTTTTACTATTCTACCACGCTTTTCGGATAAAAACAATATCTTTTTTCATTCTTGAAATTTTTGAATATTATATATTGTTAACGGATCTGAAAGGACGGATTTTATGGGAGCGTTTAAGGGCGAATTTCTTAACCTGTTACCTCAAGAAAAAGAGGTATGTTTCAAGATACGAAAAAGCGAGCGTGTGCGCGACGAAGGAAGATTCATATTCGACACAGATAAGCTGTATCTGTCGGAAAGCTTTGTGAAAAAGGGTTGGAGAATGTTCTTAAACAAGGCGCGCGGCGAAGTGTATATCTTGACGGGAAGCGCAAAAATAAAGGTGTATCACGTTTGCGGTAACATAAAAATACGGGGAATTGATCAAAAGGAGATCGGAAGCTTTTATATAAGAGTGCCGTACCTTTGCACAAGCAAGCTTTTTTCTCCCGCCCCGAAACTTTGCGTACGTGCAAGCTTTAAGAAAAGCAAAGTATACCGCTCGGAAAAGGAAAGTGATGAATACCTCGTAGGCACGGTGACGATAAGCAAGGCGGACGCGTAAAATTCCTTCAAAATAACTCTTTACTTTCCGTGCCGAAAGCGCTATAATAGCTATGTAATCAAGCTATGTGACGGCGGTGATGAGATAATGAAAAAAATGCTTTTCGCGCTTAACCCCAACGCGGGTAAAGGCACGTCAAAAAACGAACTGTTTACGGTCATTGATACTTTTATCAAAAACGGCTATGACGTAAACACGTATATTACGCAAAGAGCGGGTGAACTACCCGAAATAATAAAGAATAGGCTTGCCTATTACGACGTTTTGACCGTTTGGGGCGGCGACGGCACCTTGAACGAGGCAATAAACGGAATAATAAAAGCGTCCTGCGACAAAACCGTTTTGGGATATATTCCAAGGGGTACCGTAAACGATTTCGCAAGCTCGCTTATGATACCGAAAATGCCCGAGCGTGCGGCAGAGCTTATCTGTTCGGGCAAACTGTTCGTATGCGACTGCGGACTTTTTAAAGGGCGCGCTTTCTCATACGTTGCGGCATTCGGTGCGTTTACGAAAGTGTCGTATTCAACGTCGCAAGCAAAAAAGAAACTGCTGTCGCGCCTTGCTTATATACTCGACGGCGCGGCTTCAATAGGCGATATAAAGCCGATTCACGCTACAGTCACCTTTGACGGCAAAAAAGCGGAGGGCGACTATATTTACGGAATGGTGTCAAACACAAAATCCGTGGGCGGATTCATTATCCCGAATCTGAACGCAAATATGAATGACGGACATCTTGAGCTTTTCTTGGTAAAGCTTCCGCAAAACACTACCGAGTGGAACGGCCTTATCACTTCGCTTATGAATAAAAAATTCGACTCCCCCTTAATACAGATCGAAAAAATTTCCTCCGCACATTTCGAATTCGAAAACGAAACTCCGTGGACGATCGACGGAGAGTTCGGCGGCGAACACCAAAGCGCTGATATAAAAGCCAACAACTCCGCATTCAAGATAATCGTGCCTATGGATTATGTTCAATAACTTCCACTATTATATGTAAAATTCGCACAATTTTGTTTTTTCGTCAAAAAACTATTGCAAAATTCCTCATTTGTGGTACAATATAATCAAGCATACATAAAAATACATACTTTAACTTATTTCAGGAGGAAACTATGCTTAAGAAAATAGCTTTTTTATTGGCTGTTGTTATGGTTCTTTCCGTAGCATTCGTAGCTTGCGGCGAGAAAACACCTTCAGGTGATGTATCCGGCAGCCTCAAGCTCGAAGACACGATTGACGACGAAGATAACTACTTCTACAACCCCAAGCTCGTCGCAGCTTACAGAGTAAGCGACACGGTTGTAAGAGTTGAGTTCTCCCCCCGTGTAACTTGCCCCGCAAACGATCCCGCTCCCTACATATACGCTTCCACTGACGTTTTCGGAGCTACGAAGATCAAAGCTACTGATACAAAATGCCTCGATCCCAAGGTTCTCGGTGAGGATAGCGACTCCGCAGTTTACGGCTCTTACTATGACGTAACATTCGAAGCTGCAATCCCCCAGGACGGATACATCTGCTTCGAAGAGACTGTTGATACCGATAATGACGGTTCTTTGGATAACGTTGTTTGCGACGACACGGGCGCAGGTCTCTACGCTGCATACAGACCCGCAGATATGTCTAACCCCGTTGCGGCAGTAAGATATAACAACACCGTTATCGAAGTCACCAAAACTCCCACGGTTCTCGTTGGTGCTTATCTTGCAGATCCCGCATCCGGCACATTCGTTGTTGAATTCTCCAAGCCCGTAGCAGTAATTTCCGGTCAAGCAGGCACTCCCGGTGCTTGGACAAAGCACTGCTATGTAGCTGACAAGGTTGTTCCCACTCCCGGTACAGACGGCAGCTGGCAGAACAAAACAGCATTCGATCCCTCTCCCGTTGACGTTCAGATAGGCGAAGACGGTCTTATGTACGCAAGCAGATGGGAATTCATTATGGACGGCACTGATTTCGCAGAAACCGGCGTATTCCGTATCGTAGAAAACGGCGACTTTGCCGATTCTAAAACCGAAGTCAAGGACAACACACTCGGACGTATCGTTATAGGTATCGACGGTGTTCCTCTCGATGCTTCAGAAGCAGGTAAGGGCGATCAGGACGTTGCTCACTGCCTCTACAGCTCCGATCCCCTTTACTACATCAAGGGTCTTTCCAACTAATAGAAATACATATCCCCACCGAGTGATCGGTGGGGATTTTTTCTTGACTTGATGTAATAATTGATGTAAAATTAAGCGAGGTGATTTTTTGTGAAAGTATGTATAATAACGGGCGCAAGCTCGGGACTCGGAGAAAGGCTTCTTCATCACGCAACAAATCTTGTAACGGCAGACGAATATTGGATAATCGCACGTGCCGAAAATAATCTTCAAAAGATAGCCGAGGGCTATAATAATTGCAAGGTGCGTCCCTTTGCACTCGACTTGACGGATAAAAATGCGATAGACGCAGTAAAAGAAGCGCTCGACAGCGAGGCGGTTGAAATCACGGCGCTCATAAACAATGCCGGCTTTGGCAAAATGGGCAAGGTTTGGGAGCTATCCCCCAGCGCGCAACAAAATATGATAGCCCTAAACTGCGAAGCTCCCACGGCGCTTTCCGCCCTTTGCATTAATTATATGAAAAAGGGAAGTTTTATCTTAAATATAAGTTCTATCGCGGCGTTTTCGCCTAATGCAAGGCTCAACTGCTACAGCGCGACGAAATCCTTTATATTTGCATTTACGCAAGGTCTGCGCTTTGAGCTTAAAGGCACGGGAATAAACGCCTGCGTCGCTTGCCCCGGACCTATGCAAACGCCGTTTTTGTCCAACGCGAATATAGAAAAGGGCAGCTCGCACACCTTTGACACGCTTCCCTACTGTGATCCCGACAAGGTTGCGAAAAACGCGATAAGAGCTGCAAAAAAAGGCAGTGCGGTATATACTCCGACGTTTTTCTATAAGTTTTACAGAGTAATTGCAAAGCTCCTTCCCGTGAGACTTACGATGTATTTTTCGAAAGTTTGAAGAAAAAGTCTGACGCGTGCCCGTTATTTGAAAAAATTTGAATTTTTTTCAAAAAAGGTATTGCATTATATCGAAAAGTGTGATATCATTATCGGGTACGATAACTGGGTGTGGCGCAGTTTGGTAGCGCGCTACCTTGGGGTGGTAGAGGCCGCTGGTTCAAGTCCAGTCACTCAGACCATAAAAAGCATAGAT
>JAZRTW010000069.1:0-17220 GCA_045652265.1 Eubacteriales bacterium
AAATAAGCATAGACTTATTTACTTGATAGGGTATTTCGGTGAATACTATCCAGGTTTTGTCTTTATGCTCTTCAAAATGGCATTTACCCCTTACGTAAATGTGGCCTTTGCCCGTCGTATAAGCTTGATAAAGACCTGCCGTACCGTAGATGGTAGCGCCGGTGGGGAAGTCGGGAGCTGTAATGAATTCCATAAGCTCGGGAATAGTTGCATCGGGATTGTCGATCAAATGGATAGTACCGTTAATAACTTCCGTCAAGTTATGAGGCGGAATGTTAGTTGCCATACCTACGGCAATACCGATAGAGCCGTTTACAAGAAGGTTGGGGAAGCGAGCGGGGAGTACTACGGGCTCGTCACGGCTGGAGTCAAAGTTAGGCTGATAGTCAATGACATTCTTTTCGATGTCTGTAAGCATTTCGCCTGCAAGACGTGTCATTCTTGCCTCTGTATAACGGTAAGCAGCCGCAGGGTCGCCGTCAACGTTACCAAAGTTACCCTGTCCGTCAATGAGAGGATATCTCATTGAAAAGCTTTGAGCAAGGCGAACCATAGAATCGTATACAGCAGCATCGCCGTGAGGGTGGTACTTACCGAGAACGTTACCGACCGTAGCAGCAGACTTACGCGTCGGTTTATTATAGGTGTTGCCTTCTTCGTACATAGAATACAAAATACGTCTGTGAACGGGTTTAAAACCGTCTCTGACGTCGGGGAGAGCACGTCCTACGATTACGGCCATAGCATATTCGATATAGGATTTTTTGATCTCCTTCTCAATATCGACGTTTATTATGTTTTGTCCTTCGTGATTTGAATTCATAATATACCCCTTTAGTTGTATTTATTCATTGCTTTATCGGTTTGACCGTTTGCGATAAGCCTAATGGCATCGGTACAATTTTCAGCACAAGTTTTTATAAGTTCCATCTCGCTTTTTGGAATGTTGCCGAGCACGAAATCAACAAGATCCGAATCGGGTTCGTTTGCGCCGACACCTATCTTTATTCTGGGGAAGCCGTCACCGCCAAGATGAGCGATAATACTTTTTAAGCCGTTGTGACCTCCGGCACTTCCCGATTTTCTGATACGCATTTTACCCACGGGAAGACTGATATCGTCGGATATTACGATTACGTTCTCCGGCGGAATCTTATAATAAGATGCAGCTTCGCCGACGGCTTGTCCGGAGTTATTCATAAAGGTCTCGGGCTTCATAACCAAAAAACATCCGTCATCAAAAGGGATTTCGCCGATCTGTGAGTTAAAGCGTTTTTTTGTATAATCACACCCCAACCGAGCCATTATCAAATCAACCGTCATATAGCCTACGTTATGTCTTGTCTTCATATATTTCGGTCCGGGGTTACCCAGACCGACAAGAATGTGAGTGAACTTGTTTTTCTTGCCGAATATCATAAATCGTCCCTAGTATTTATAAATTATATATTATACGTATATTATATAATATATTTTACAAAAAAACAAGCATAGAATTATAAAATATTAAAATATTTAAAAATATTCCTCTTTATATATTGCTTTTTTCGTAATAAATTTATATAATGTATTCTGTAGGATTATATAATTTGAAGGAGAAAATGATATGGCGAAAGAAATAAAAAAGGCCGTGATTTTGGCGGCGGGACTCGGAACGAGAATGCTTCCGATCTCCAGATGCGTACCTAAAGAAATGCTTCCAATAGTGGACAAACCCGCAATGCAGTATCTTGTTGAAGAATGCGTAAACAGCGGAATCAAGGATATTCTCATTGTAACCGGCAGAGATAAGGAAGCAATTGAGAATCACTTTGACTTCACCCCCGAGTATACCGAAAAGCTTACGAAGAGCGGAAAAACCGATTTACTTAAACAAACCGATGCTATCGCAAGAATGGCAAACGTATATTTTGTAAGACAAAAAGAATCTCTCGGCACGGCGCACGCACTTAATTGCGCAAGAGCCTTCGTGGGCGATGACCCCTTTGTTTGTATGTACGGAGACGACGTTTGCATAAACGATGAATATCCCGTGACGAAACAGCTTATAGATTGTTACAACAAGTACGGAAACTCCGTTTGCGGCGTTCAAGAAGTAAGCCCCGAGGATATTCAAAAGTACAGCTCACTTAAAGTTGAAAAGCTTGAAGACAGACGCTACAAGGTTACGGATATGATTGAAAAGCCTAAAGCGGATCAAGTATTCTCTCTTTTCTCCATTCTCGGCAGACTCATACTCACTTCCGAGGTATTTGAGCTTATCGACAATACTCTTCCCGCAGCTAACGGCGAAATCTTCCTTACCGACGCAATGAAAGAGCTTGCATACAGAGGCCGTATGAACGCAGTTGATTTTGAAGGAAAAAGATACGATCTCGGCAATAAGCTGGGTATGGTCATCGCATCAATTGAACAAGGTCTCAAGCACCCCGAAATCGGTGAGGGGCTTAAAGAATATTTGAAAAATTTGGAACTTTAAAATTAGGGAGGTCTTATGGAAAGACTGTCTAAAACGAATTATTATCTTGATATAGCGCAAGCCGTTGCTTCACGCGGTACATGCCTTCGCAAGAAATACGGCGCCATAATCGTAAAAAACGATTCGATACTGTCAACGGGATATAACGGCGCGCCTAGAGGAAGAAAGAACTGTTGCGATCTGGGCTACTGCCAAAGAGACGAGCTCAATATCCCAAGGGGAGAGCGCTATGAACTTTGCAGAAGCGTGCACGCCGAAGCTAACGCCATAATTTCCGCATCCCGCGAGGATATGATAGGTGCTACACTTTATCTTGTCGGACTTGACGCAAAAACCGACGAACTCGTTCCCGGAATCAACTCCTGTATGATGTGTAAAAGAATGGTTATAAACGCGGGCATATCAAAGATAGTAGTAAGAGATACGCCAACCGAATATTCGGAGATAGACGTTTCGGAATGGATCGAAAACGACGACAGCCTTTCGGGTAAGTTCGGGTATTAATGGATAAGATACTGTTTGTATGCAGCGGCAACACCTGCCGTTCACCATTTGCGGAAAAATATTTTAACAAGCTTGCAAGAGAACTTAAAATAAGTGCTCTTGCAAGCTCTGCAGGGCTTTTTGCAAACGAAAATGCTCCTGCTTGCGAAAACGCCATAACCGCGGCAAATGACTTTGGAGTAGATAGCGAAATAAAAAAACACCGCGCCGCTCAAATGACAGTCGATATGTTAAACGAATACGATTATATCATTACCATGGGCGCATCACACCTTGATATCATAGAAAAAGCAATAGAAAACGGCGCCGACGTAAAAAGCACGCAAAAGCGCTTAATTCTCGGAAACGGTATTCCCGATCCGTTTGGCGGCAGTGTGTCCGATTATAGAAGTTGCTACGGACGGATTGCCGATGAAATAAATGCTTTTATTGAGGCAAATTACAGATGAATAATATTAACTTGAGAAAAATGTCTGCAGACGATGTAGACTTTCTTTATAAAATTGAAACCAAATGCTTTACGCAGCCCTGGAGTAAAAGAGACTTCGCAATAATACCGTCACTTGATTATGCACATTTTTTCGTATTGGAATATGATAATTACATCGTCGGTTTTGCAGGCATATACGTGCTTGATGTTGCGGAGCTTATGAATATTGCGGTTTTACCCAATTTTCAAAGAATGCATTTCGCCTCTATGCTACTTGACGAATGTATTAAAGAGGCTAAACGTCTGAAGGTTGAGAAAATATTGCTTGAAGTGCGAAGAAGCAACAAAGCGGCTATCGCGCTCTACAAAAAATTCGGATTTTATAATTTTGGATTCAGAAGGAATTATTATAAAGCACCCGTCGAAGATGCGATTATAATGATGAAGGATTTTAGGAATGAATATTCTCTCTTTTGAAAGCTCGTGTGACGAGACTTCCGTTGCTGTCGTTCGCGACGGACGAGAAGTATTAAGCTTGGAAATAGCATCACAAATTGATATACATAAGCGTTACGGCGGCGTAGTGCCCGAAATTGCGTCAAGAGCTCACATAGAGGCTATCCACTCGCTGACCTCCAAAGCCCTCGAAGACGCAAAGCTTAATATGAGCGATATTGACGCAGTTGCCGTGACTAATATGCCGGGGCTCATCGGCGCACTGCTTGTAGGAGTAAATTTTGCAAAAGCTCTTGCTTATTCATACGACCTTCCGTTAATAACGGTAAATCACATAAAAGGTCATATAGCCGCAAATTACTTGTGCCACGCAGATCTTGAGCCGCCGTTTATGGCAATGGTGATGTCGGGCGGTCATACGTCTATTGTAAGAGTCGACAACTATACCGAATATAAGACCGTCGCAAGAACGCGTGATGACGCAGTAGGCGAGGCATTTGACAAATGCGCGAGAGTTCTCGGAATTTCTTATCCGGGCGGTAAAGAGCTTGACAGACTTGCTTCCATCGGGAATAAAGATGCTATTAAATTCCCCGTTGCCAAAATCGCCGATAACGCCGACTTTTCATTTTCGGGCCTTAAAACCGCAGTAATTAACTACGTTCACAACAATGCACAACAAGGTAAAGATATATCGAAAGAAGATGTCGCCGCATCACTTACAAAAGCCGTTTGCAAAGCAGTTGAAAGCAAGATAGAGTTTGCACTTGATAACTACTCAAACGGTGCAAATAGCTTTGTTGTCGGCGGCGGTGTATGTGCCAACTCACATTTGAGAAAAAGCTTACAAGCTATTTGCGATAAGCGTAATATGAAGCTTTATT
Organism: Eubacteriales bacterium; assembly: GCA_045652265.1. Lineage (GTDB taxonomy): Bacteria > Bacillota > Clostridia > Oscillospirales > CAG-272 > CALCTE01. The sequence goes on from JAZRTW010000069.1 coordinate 4,754, forward strand.
TGCCCGAATTCATCTATTGCGGAGATAATGCAGCGATGATCGGAGCGCAAGCTTATTATGAATATTGCGAAAATTCCGCATCACAAAATCTTACCGTAAATGCATACGCTTGCAATGATTTTTAAAATTTACTCATTCTGATATTTTAAAATTATTTTAAAAATGTACAACTTGCACAGATAGTTTTAAATCAAGCAAAAATTTATACAATTTACTAATATTATTATATTTTACTTATCCACAGTTGAAATACTTCAAAATGGCTTCAAATATAGGAATTTCACTCATTTCTGTGGATAACTTTGTGGATTGTGTGAATAACTCGGTATAATTTTTGCATATAATGTAATTTATTTTCCTATTTTTTTCTACACGTAGTAATTTTTACCATTTATAATTTTGCGTTATTTCAGGGGTAATTTTATGGTTGAGCCTAAAATTAAGTATCAAAAAGAATTTATAACAAGCACTCAATATGCAGACAAAAACGGTTTAATCAAACTTCCGTATATTTACCGTATCATTCAAGATGCGGCGTCATTACAGCTTTATACTTATTACGATTCGCTTGAATATCTAAAAAGCATAGGAAAAGCTTACGTCATATTGAGAATGAATATAAAGCTTTATAAGCCCTTACGAGCAAGCGAAAACATCAGGGTTTCGACGTGGGAGAGAAGTAAGGGGCCCGTTAAGATGTTCAGAAACTATACTATAGAAGACAGCAAAAATGAAATCGCAGTTCATGCATCGTCGTTTTGGACTTTCTTGGATCTCAGCACTAGAAGACCTTTACCGACAAAAAATATACCTCATCCCGTAATTAATTACGAGGAAGAGGTAAGTGCCGATTCATCAAAAAAACTGATAAGGGACGAGAATGGCGTATACGTAGGGAAGAAGCTCGTTGTAAGCGAAGATATCGACTTATTCGGGCACATGAATAACATTAAATACGTTGATTTGGTATTTAGTTATCTTCCCGAAAATATGAAAACGGTCAAAGAATTTACCATTGAATTTATAAATGAATGTAAGCTTGGTGACGAGCTTGATATAACACTTTCCGAAACGAATGGTGTATACAACGTGTCGGGTATAAAAGCCGACGGTACGCTTTCGTTCTGTTCGGAAATAATTACGGAGGTATAACGTGGATATCGGAATAGATTTAGGTACATCCTCGGTTCTTGTTTATGTAAAAAACAAGGGAATCGTACTTTGTGAACCGAGTGTTGTTGCCATAGATAAAATTAGCGGTAAACTTTTAAAAGTTGGCGAAGAAGCGAAGAAACTGCTAGGTAGAACGCCTGGAAATATACAGGCTGTAAGGCCTTTAAAAGACGGCGTTATTTCGCAATACGAAATAACCTTCCGTATGCTTCAGCACTTTCTAAAGAAAGCGGGCGCAGGACAACTCGTAAAGCCGAGAGTCATCGTATGTGTTCCAAGCGGTATAACCGAGGTCGAAGAACGTGCGGTATACGATGCTTCGATACAAGCAGGCGCAAAGCGCGTTTATCTCATTGAAGAGCCTATTGCCGCAGCACTTGGTTCGGGACTTGAAATATCAAAGCCGAGCGGTAATATGGTCATTGATATCGGCGGCGGTACTACGGATATAGCAATTTTGTCGATGGGCGGCGTAGTCGCTTCCGAATCCGTCAAAATGGGCGGTGATAAATTTGATGAAGCTATTATCAAATATGTCAAGAAGAAGTATAATCTCCTCATCGGAGAAAGAACGGCAGAACAGATAAAAAAGAAGATCGGCTGTGTATGGACGAAAGAAGAGGACGAGGAGATGGAAGTCAAAGGCCGTTGCCTTGTCGAAGGTCTTCCGAAAACTACTCGTCTTAACTCGCAAGAGATACTCGAAGCACTTGAAGAGCCGATGACGGCTATCATTGAAGCTATCTGTGACGTTCTTGAGCGTATACCGCCCGAGCTTATGATGGATGTGTCAAGAAACGGCATACTTATAACAGGCGGCGGTGCACTTCTTTACGGCATTGATAAGATCATAACAAACGTTACGGGTGTTGAGGCTAGAATTGCAGAAGATCCCATTCTGTGCGTCGCAAAAGGCACGGGTAAAGCACTTGAAAGCATCAATATGATTCCCGAAGGCGTTGTAAATATCTCCCGTTCAAGACTTAACAGATATTGATAGGAGGATTAAATGAAAAATGTAATTTTCCCAAAAGACATTAAGCAAACTGTTGTAAAAAAGATACTTAAAGAAGTTTTGCTTTTGCTTTCCGTATCCGCATTGTTATGCCTATTACTTGCGCTTTTAGGAAATTATTTTTTCAAAATATCCGAATGGGGTATTGCAAATATAATTATTATCTACATAGTGATAATTTTGCTTCCGTTTTTAATTCACAAAGTGCCTTTTAAATATTTCGACCGCTCGTGGACGGGGAAAATAATTGAACTCAAGGTTGAAAATGACAGAGATTTTATGCCTACGCGCGGCGGTAGTACGGGACATCGGCAATTCTATCTTAAAAATAATAAGGTATTAATTGCCGTTATTATGACCGATGATGGAAAAATAGTTGAAAAAGCGCTATGCAAAGGAACAAGCCAAACCGACTTGCCCGTTAATAAATTCAAAAACGGCGATAGGGTAGGGCACCTATACGGCACGGACTATATACAAATCATTCCTCCCACAGACAACAACCAAGTTATTTGCGTTGTATGCGGTTCATCAAATCACGAAAACGAAAATCTTCGTCATAGTTGTAATCATTCGTTGAAAATATTTTAAATAAAGCAAAAACGGTACTCGATTTCGAGTACCGTTTTTATCGTTATAATTAAAATTAGAACTTATTCTCCGCCATATATGCGTCGATTTCTTCTCTTGTTGCCATAGCAACCGAAGAGCCCATTCTCGTAACCTTGAGTCCAGACGTTACAGCACCGAATTTAGCGGCATCTACGAGGTTTTTGCCCTCGGAGAGAGCTGTTACAAGGCCGCCGCAGAAAGCGTCGCCTGCGCCCGTTGTATCAACTGCTTTAACCTTGATAATGGGAACGAATTCTTTTACCTCGGGTGTAGAAACGTAAGAGCCTCTTACGCCGAGAGTGATGATAACGTTCTTAACGCCCTTATCGTGGAAGAACTGTGCAGCCTTTTCGATACCCTCGTTAGTATCGGTGGGGATACCGGAGATCTGTGCCGCCTCAACCTCGTTAGGCATAATGCAGTAAAGACCGTCGTAAAGCTCCTCGGGGATAGGTGTGTTAGGCGTGGGTGCGGGGTTAAGAAGAACCTTTACACCTGCCTTAACAGCCAAATTTTTAGCGTGAATTGTAGCATCCATGCTGAGCTCAAGCTGCATAAGTAAGATATCGGAAGAAGTAATTACATCTGCAACGCTGTCAACCTCTTCGACAGGCATCTTGTCGCAAGCACCGAGGTAAACCGCAATAGCATTCTGACCTGTTATTTCATCAACCGTGATAGGAGCAACTGCTGTGGAATTGCCTTCCTTGTCAACGAATATGTATTTGGGATCGAAGCCTGCGTCCTTATATAAACCTTCAGCAAGGCTCTTGAAATTGTCGTCACCTACGCGGGTGATCATTGTTACGTCACCGCCGGACTTCTTAGATGCAACGCCTTGGTTGCAACCCTTTCCACCGGGGCCCATTTTAAAGAAACTTCCTTTAACTGTCTCGCCGGGTGTGGGAATGTGGGGTGCTCTGCCCATAAGGTCTACTACAAAGCTACCCATAACTGTAATTTTACTGCCCATTTTTATATCTCCTTTAATTTTTTATTTATGAGTTTACTCTCTTATTATATCACAATTAAATAAATAATCAATGATTTTTGTCAAGATAATTTTGCAATATTATTTCCGCAGACAAAATATCGACTCTGTCCTTACGCTTTTTACCGCGCGTTCCGGTAATATTCATAATCGTATGCGCCTGCATTGTAGTTACTCTCTCATCAAAAAGCTCAACGGGAATATCGGATATTTCCGAAATGTACTGCTTAATAAGCTCCGCTTTTTCCGCTCTGTCGCCTCTTGTGCCGTTCATATTTAGGGGAAGTCCCATAACTATCTTTTCGGCATTGTTTTCTTCAGCCGCTTTTACAATTTTTGCCGCAGCATCGTGAAGCCCGGTTGGGTGTATATCGTAAAGTCCGGTTGCCAAAAATTCATTTATATCGGATACGGCAATTCCCGTTCTCTTGTCGCCGTAATCAACGCCGAGTATCTTCATTACACACTCCTTAAATTGACTTCAAATAGTTTATTTGTGCTTCCGTGAGCAGTTTGCAGTGTCCCGGCTTTAAAGTTCCGATATTTATCTCACCTATAGCGACACGCTTTAGTTTTTTAATAAGCAATCCCGCTTTTTCGCACATTTTTCTTATTTGTCGGTTTCTTCCTTCTGTAAGCGTCATTCGAAGTACGGTATGCTCACCGTTAAAGGATATAATATCGGTTTTAACGGGTCTTATACGGTATCCGTCGAGAGTCATTTCACTTCTTAAAAAGCCGAGCTTGTCCGCGCCGACCTCACCCTTGACCGTCACGTGATATATCTTGTCAACGTGTCCCGATGGGTGAGTAAGTTTATTAGTAAGTGCGCCGTCGTTTGTAAGAAGCAATAAGCCCTCGGAATTCATATCGAGTCTGCCGATAGGGTAGACTCTCATATTTATATAATCTCCCAGAAGGTCTACAACACATTTTCTGTCTTTTTCATCGGAAAGCGTCGTAACGTAACCTTTCGGCTTATACATCATAAGATAAATCTTTTCGCCGCTCGTGCTTATGCGTTTACCGTCAATTCTTACAACGTCCTTCGATGATACGCTGTCGCCGATATTTGCTTGTGTACCGTTTACCGTAACGCGTCCCTCGGCAATAGCCTTTTCGGCGGCACGACGACTCATAACGCCGCAAGCCGATATGTATTTTTGAAGTCTTTCAATTTTCATTTTCCGAAAATTCTCCTGATATAATCAATAACTTTTGAGAAAAATGATTTATTCACCGTTGAATTTACATCTTCTCCCAATATTAAAGGGGAGCTGTCCACCAAAACGCCCTTATATAAGACGTTTATCTCACCGATAGCGCTGTTTTCTGCAAGCGGTGCATAAATAAAACGCGGCAAATATATCTTAACGTCAATATTTTTCAACTCTGATTCACTTTTTAATGCAAGTGAAGTTTTACCCGTGTATTTGAGGGTAGCCGTCTCAACGTCAGCGCCAACTACGCTTATATCATATTCACTGTTTACGGGAACGTCATATAGCTTATATGCCGAAAAAGCCTCATTATAACTAGCAAGATGTTGATTAAAATCGTCAGCGCAACCAAGCGTCACGCAAATGAGTTTTACACCGTCCCTCTCGGCACAGCTTACAAGACAACGCCCCGAAACTTTTGTAAAACCCGTCTTGCCGCCGATAATGTTATCGCTCATTCGTAATAAGCGGTTATGATTTGAAAAATACCTTTTCGTGCCGTCTGGCATATCAATAGCGATATTCTTTGTTGAAGAAATTCTTGCAAAATCTTCGTTTTCCATCGCATTCTTCATAATAACCGCCAAATCATACGCTGACGAATAATGCATCTCGTTATCAAGTCCGTGGGGATTCGTGAAGTGCGAATCTTCAAGCTTTAAGGAACTGACGTAGTTATTCATAAGTTCAGCAAACGCTTCAATACTGCCCGCAGTTGAAAGAGCGAGGGCAACAGCCGCATCGTTTCCTGATTCAAGAAGAAGACCGTAGAGAAGGGTTTCAACGGTTATTTTTTCACCCTCGTACAGATAAATAGAGGAACCTTCGATACCGCAGGCATCAGCAGGTACGGTGATCTCTTTCGTAATATCGTCAGTATTTTCAAGAACCACTATCGCTGTAATAATTTTCGTCGTACTTGCGATAGGAAGCCTTTTATGGCAGTTATTTTGCGAGTACAGCTCAAAAGTATCACTTACCATAAGTACGTGAGCATTTGAATCCATCGCTTGCGCTTTAGTGACCGATGAAACGAAAAACAATATGATTACTGTTAAAAATAATGAAACCGTCTTTTTCAATGTAAAACTCCAATCACTTATTATCAAGAAATTATATGTTTGGAGTCAGTACATAATTCTAAAACTTATTTAGACAATTCATCACTTTCTTCCACATGAGTCTCATCTTTGTCGGAAGTAAAGATATTTTTGATCTTTTCGATGATGTCGGGTGCTTTTGTAATAATGCTGTCTACGGACGCAATGGGATCTTGTATACTCGGCGCAGAATTCATATTCAAAATTCTCGTATCACCGTTTGCACTTACAACGATAAACGCAACGGGTGAAACCGTAACACCTGCACCGTTGCCGCCGCCGAAGTTTTGCAAAGACGTATTTTTGTTGGTTACGTAGTCAATACCGCCCGAAGCAATACCGATAGAAACCTTTGATACGGGAATAATGGTCGTTCCCGATTCTGTATTTATAGGTGTGCCGATTATTGTGTTTGCGTCAACAATTTGCTGAAGGTTGTCAATAGCTGTTTTAATTACGTCGTTAAGCTTGCTCATCGTTATTCTCCTTTATCGTTTCTTCTTCATTAACATCAAGGTCTAATATCGCGGGTGTATCACCGCTTTCAGAGCTTATAAGCTCTTCGTCTTCATCATCGGAAAAGCTCTCGAGAGGGGGGAGGTCGTCAACGGACGAAATGCCAAAGCATCTTAAAAAATTATCGGTAGTTCTGTAAGTAAAGGGTTTTCCAGGAACGTCAAGACGTCCGCAGCATTCGATAAGCTTCTTTTCACATAAAATGTTTACGGTATTGCTGCTTTCAATTCCTCTGACTTGTTCAATATACGCCTTCGTGGTCGGTTGCTTATATGCAATTATCGAAAGTACCTCGTATGCGGCTTTAGAAAGCTGTCCTTTAGCTTTATCTGCAAGCGCCCTTCTTACTATGTCCGCATATTCACTGCGAGTACAAAGCTGTGCGCTCTGCTCATATAGAACTACGTGAACTCCGCTGTGTTCACTGTTATATTTTTCACTGAAATCACGCATTATGTTTAAAAGCTGCCACATAGGAACTTCCAGCACGGCAGAAAGCTTTGCGAAATTCACCGATTCACCTGCCGCAAACAGTATAGCCTCTATTGATGCGTACAGTTCTTCTAACGTATGCGTTTTATCGTTCGTTATATTTTCGTCATTCATTATCTATACGTCCTTTTTCTTTAAAGTAAGGGAAATGTAGCAATCGTCACCTACGCCGTCAAGCTTGATTCGGTTTGTCTTGGTAAGTTCCAATATAGCGAGGAAGGTCGCAACCATCTCGTTTCTGCTTTCGATTCTTTCGAAGGCATCTATAAATCGCACTTTTTTGTGAGTTATTACTTTACGTAAGACTGTGATTACCTTTTCCGAAACCGATACTATCTTTGTGCCGACAATACCGCTGAAATTCTCAAGACCGGGAGGAAGACGTCTCTTGCTTCTGAACAAAACGGCGTTCATAGCTTCTACGAGGTGATATGTTTCGAGTTGCTCCTTCTGTGTCTTGTCGGGCTTTACATCATCGGGTGCTTTTGGGAAACGGTTACTGTAAACGGGGTATCTTCCCGCAAGCACTTCGGAAGCCCCTTTTATCTGCTTATAAACTATCAAGGCATTAACAAGCTCCGTTCTCGGATCCTCGTCAAGCTGTTCCTTGGGCAAAAGCATTCGGCTTTTTATATATATAAGCTGACTCGCCATATCTATAAACTCACCCGAAATTTCAAGTGACAAAGCCTCGGCTTGCTCCAAATATTCCAAATATTGATCAAGTATCAGCGATATGGGTATATCGTAAATATCGATCTTATTCTTTTTTAATAGCGAAAGCAACAGATCAAGTGGGCCTTCGAAAATTTCTAGCTTATACGACGGTTGATTCAACTCGCACCTCAAATAGATAAAATAATTTTAATTACAAAGTCTCTTATAGCACCAAGCGGAGCATCAAAAGCACCTGTCACAACGGCAATAATTAAAATAAGATGGAAAATATGCTCATTTCGAAGCATCCAATTATACGCATCGTTAGGTAACAGTAAAGACGCTATCCTAGAACCGTCAAGCGGCGGAATAGGTATAAGATTAAAACAAGCGAGCATTACGTTAGTCACGCAAAAAACTATTAAAAGCTCGTATAAAACGTAATAAATATTTCCAAGCGGATTATTGAATATAAAGAATGTCGGAGCAAAAAACTTTAATAAAACCAGCACGACAAACGCCCCTACCGCAAGCAATATGTTGGAAAGAGGACCTGCGAGCGCGGTAATAGCAAATCCAACCTTGGGATTTTTAAATCTTCTGTAGTCGACGGGAACCGGTTTTGCCCAGCCAAATCCTCCGAGCACCAAGCATATCGCTCCGATAGGATCTAGGTGCTTTAAAGGATTTAAGGTGAGTCTGCCGCAGTATTTTGCCGTATTGTCGCCCATTTTGTAAGCAGCAAATGCGTGAGCCGCCTCGTGAAAGGGGAGAGCGATAAGCAAAACGGGAAGCGTGTATAAAATAGAAATCAGTCTGTTGATCAAATATTCCAATGTCTGTACCTCACAAATAGCGGTTAATTTCTGTCCATATCTCCGATGTTCCGGTGTTTTTTAGTGCAGAAAACGGAATTATAGTTGTTCCCTCACGAATATATTCGCAAGCATTTAAGCGTTCAAGCGCTTTACTACGATCTCCTACGTTGAGTTTATCGGATTTAGTTGCTACTATAAAATACGGAATATCGTAATAATTCAAATATTCAAGTATTTGAATATCGTCTTTCGTCGGTCCAACCTTCAAATCAATGAGCTGTATTACGGCACAAGCGTTTACGCTTTTATCGCTGACCTTACCCAAAAATCCGTCAACGAGCTTCGACCACTGTTCCTTTTCAGCATAAGGACGCTTTGCAAAACCATACCCCGGCAGATCTGTAAAATAAAAGCTTCCGTCAACGAGATACATATTGATAGTTATCGTTTTTCCGGGAACAGAACTTATCCTTGCAAGCTTGTTTCTGTTAAGCAATGTATTTATAAGTGACGATTTGCCTACGTTTGAGCGTCCTGATAAAACGAATTGCTTTTTTTCATCGTTCGTGAGCTGGGCAAGATTGCCGATAGTATACTTTAATTCAGCGCTGTGATTCATTTGTTCTCCTTTGCATACGCACTGTGACCGTTGTTTTTTGACGGTCTTGCATTAGCGGTACGCGGCTTTGATGAAGATGTTTTAAACGCGGTCTTTTTAAAAACGTTTTTCAAAACCTCGTCCATTGTTGAAACGGGAATTATATCAAGCACGCTTTTTACTTCTTCGTCTATCTCATCAATATTCGGTATATTTTCTTTCGGAATGAGAACGGTTTTAATCTTATGCGATGCCGCCGCCATCGTCTTCTCTTTAAGCCCACCGATAGGTAATACTTTACCCCTTATCGTGACTTCACCTGTCATTGCGATATTGTGGTCTACGGGAGTCGAGGTGAGGGCAGATATAAGGCAAACGGTTATCGCAATTCCCGCGGAAGGTCCGTCCTTGGGTGTAGCACCGTCGGGGAAGTGCAAATGTATATCGTTCTTTTTGTAAAATTCTTTGTCGATACCGAGCTTTTGGGCTACGGTTCTTATATAGGTAACTGCGGCTTTAGCAGACTCCTTCATAACGTCGCCGAGAGAGCCCGTGAGCTCAAGTTTTCCCGTACCTTCCATTATTGCCGCTTCTACTTGCAATAATTCTCCGCCGACTTCTGTCCAAGCAAGTCCGTTAACGAGTCCGATTTCATCGGTCTTCGAATTTTTTTCAAATATAAACTTTGGTTTACCCGCAAACTCTTCGAGGGTTTTCTCGTTAATATTCACGGATTTTTCATCGGTATCGAGAATCTTCTTAACACAACGTCTGCAGATTTTTCCGATCTCTCTTTCGAGATTTCGCACACCCGCTTCCTTCGTGTAAAGTTCGATAAGCATTTTTAACGCTTTATCACTTATATTTACAGCACCATCTTTGATACCGTGAGCATTCATCTGCTTGGGAAGTAAATGATTTTTTGCGATATGTATTTTTTCATTTACCGTGTAAGACGGAAGCTCGATTATCTCCATTCTGTCAAGAAGAGGACGTGGGATAGTGGAGCTCGTATTTGCCGTGCAGATAAACATACAGTCGGAAAGATCAACAGGGAATTCAATAAAATGATCACGGAAAGCCTTGTTTTGCTCAACGTCCAATACTTCAAGAAGAGCCGCCGCAGGATCTCCGTGGAAACTGTTGGCGCCCATTTTATCTATCTCGTCGAACAATATCAAAGGATTCATCACTTTTGCGTTGTTAATTGCAGTGATTATTCGTCCAGGCATCGAGCCTATATACGTTTTTCTGTGTCCTCTTATATCGGCTTCATCGTGGATACCGCCGAGAGAAATTCTTGACATAGTTCTGCCGAGAGCTCTCGCCACCGAGGAAGCAACGGAGGTCTTACCGACACCGGGAGGGCCGATAAGGCACAATATTTGCCCCTTATAATTAGGATTATATTTCTTTGCGGCTACGAATTCGAGAATTCGCTCCTTTACTTTTTTAAGTCCGAAATGGTCTTTATCGAGTATCTCCTTTGCCGTCGCCATATCAATATCTTCAACGTCCTTTTTTCCGTAAGGAAGTTCAAGACAAGTATCGATATATGCCTTTAAAAGACTGTATTCCGCCGACGAAAAGGGCATTTTTTCAAGCTTATATATTTCCTTGGTGAGCTTTTCTCTTATATCTGCAGGGAAGGGAATCTGTCCGAGCTTACGTAAATACTCAACCGTCTCTTCATCGTCTTCTTGGAATCCGTCTTCTCCAAGCTCTGACTGTATAACTTTTATCTGTTCGCGCAAATAGTAATCTCTTTGATTCTTATCGAGATTACTCTTGACCTTTGCCGAAATTTCAAGTTCAAGCTTTAATACGTTCATATCCCTTTCGAGAATATCGGACAAAAGCTTTATTCGCTTAAGTAAATTGAATTCACTTAAAACGCTTTGGCGCTCATCGGGTACGACTATTAATGAATCGGAAATAATATCGCAGGTCTTTTCGATATTATCGCTTGAGCTTATCTTCTTAAAGAGATCTTCTGCCGCTTTGGGAACTACGTGACCGTACTCAAAAACTATTCTTTCCAGCGCGTCAAATTCATTCTTGAGCTGTTCTTTTTCCTCCTCGTTATAGCTTCCCTTAAAAACCGAAAGATCGGCTCTGTAGCAATTTTCGTCATAATATACTCTTGTTGCTTTTGCTCTCGAAAGCGCAACTATTGAAACGGTAGAGCGATTCTTTGACTTATAAAACTGCTTAACCTTTACGAGAGTTCCGATGCCGTACATATCTTCGGGGGAAGGCATTTCGGCAGTAATATCCTTCTGCATCAAAAGCACCGCAAGACCCTCGCTGTTTTTCGCGGCAGTTATTGCGTTACTTGTAAATTCTCTCGCAATATCAATGTTAAGTTCAGACGAAGGAAATGCAATGATTCCTCTCGATACTATTACGGGTATATCTGTATAGCTTTTAGCTTTAATGTTACGCATAAGTTCCTCATTTCAATACATAGGTAATCGAATATATAATCAATCAATTATATCACACTTTTATTTAAATTTCCATATTTTTTATATAATTATCTTTTATTTATTGAAATTTTATGTTAAAATATATGTACAAAAGAGGTGTAAATAATGGATCGGTTTGATTTATTTAAGTTAAAGCTTCCGAAAACGGATCTGTGGCAATATTTAAAAGAAAGTAATCTGCCCGTCATTCTTTACGGAATGGGTGACGGCGCTGATAAGATAATCAAAGTTCTTGAATCTTTGGATATCAAAATAACAGATATATTTGCAAGCGATGAATTTGTAAGAGGACACAGTTTCCACGGATTCAAGGTGAAAAAATATTCGGAAATATGTGAGTGCTACGAAAACGCGAACGTTTTACTTTGTTTTGCCGCGCGAACGCGTGAACTTTACGAACGTTTTAACGCTATTTCACAGCGTTTTAATTTTTTTGCTCCGGACGTACCCGTTATCGGAAATGGTTTATTCACACTTGATTATTTTAATCAAAACGAAAACAAAATCAAAGAAGTATACGATATGCTTTCCGATGAAACGTCTAGAATAACGTTTGAAAATATCATTCTTTATAAGTTGAGCGGAAAGATCAAATTTTTAAAGCTCGCAGATTTCCCGAAAGAAGAAGCATTTGCCGAATTATTAAAGCTCTCAAACAATGAAAGTTTTCTTGATTTAGGAGCATACAGAGGCGATACCGTCGAGGAATTTATAACCGCTACAAACAGAAATTACAAGTCTATACTTGCCGTTGAGCCTGATTTAAGGTCGTTTAAAAAGCTTGAT
>JAZRTW010000070.1:0-6755 GCA_045652265.1 Eubacteriales bacterium
TATGGGTAAAAGTAAAGCGGGCATAAAATACTCAAACGCCGTTCCCGTCCAAGAGGCAAGTCCGATGTGTCTTCCGGATATAACGAGCTGTCTTGAAAGCGCGTACCAATGCTTCGGCGGTAAAGCGCCCGTGGCAAGTGCAAAGTAGCTAGTAAGGCGCGCTTCGCTCATAAGAAGGTCGTAGCAAGTCTTATCAAGCTTTCCGCTTTCTTCGTCAAAGCCGAGGCTTAACAGATTTCTATCCTCTCTGTAAAGAAGGGAAAAATCGGCTTCCGAATAAAGCACCTTTATACGCTCGGCAAGCTCCGGAATTCTTGCGTCTTCGGGCGCGTATTCAAGTAATCCCTCCCGAAGTGCAAGTAAAAGAGCGCAAAAGTTTCCGCTGTCAACGGTAGAAACGTAAGGTCTTCCGAGCACCTTTTTACTTGTGATGTCATACCAATTATAAAGGTGTCCGTTCCATTTGCGAAGGCTTTCCACACTCGTCACGGTATCGTATATCCGCTCGTACATATCCGACGTTGTTATAAAACCGAGATCTCTTGCGCCAAGTACGCTTAAAAGATAAAAGCCGATATTCGTCGGAGAAGTGCGCATCGCGACCTCCTTTTTAGGAGATACGCTCAAGTTGTCGGGCGGTAAAAAATTCGTGGAGCTCTTTACGTAGCTTTCGTAAAAGCGCCATATATCGTTTGCCCACGCCTTGTACTTTTCTCTGTGGCGCACCGTCTTTTTCTTTTCGCCGCTTTTTCCCGTGAAGTATATAAAAAGCGGAAATATTACCCACAGCGTGCCTATTATTGCAGGAAAAAGATTTTTTGAAAAGAACACCAAAAACGCACCGAAAAGTGCCGAATACACCCCTTTGGATATGCAAAGATAGAAGCCGTTTTTCGCTTTATCCGCATCTGCGGCAGTCGTCCATTCAAGAGTGTTTTTATGCGAAAAATTAACTCTGTAAATACTTCTTACTCCGGCGGAAACTGCACACTGCGCGCCGTAAAACAAGGAGCAAAGCTCGAAGAATACCCTTATAGCCGCTCTGTATATGCCTACTGCCGCTCTCGAATAAAAGCGCCTTGCAAGCAGGGAAACTCTGCTTGAAAACAAAATGCCGAAAAGTCCGTATAATATCGGGAAAAGCGTATAGGACAAAGCTCCCAAAAGAAGAGCGTTTGCCGCAGTTTTATCCAAAAATGCGGCTATGGTGACGCAAACGACCGACACGAGAGGGAGGAAATCTCTTCTTACGCTGTCGTATATCTTATATTTGGAAAGGGCACTTATGGGATTTTTTATGCGCTTTCCGTTTGCGTCCTTTACGTAACTGCCGGCAAAGCACAGCGCTTGCACGTCACCTCTTATCCATCTGTGGCTTCTCTTAAAATACGAAACGGCGTTTGCGGGAACGCTGTCGTAAAGGCACATATCGCATATAAGCGCACAGCGAAGTCTCGCTCCCTCCAATATATCGTGGCTTAATACGATATTTTCGGGAAAGGCGTCGTTTAAAGTAAGCAAAAACGCGTCGACGTCGAAAATACCCTTGCCGCAGAATATGCCCTCTCCGAAAAGCTCCTGATAGCTGTCGTAGCGCGCGCTTTGATATACGTCAAGTCCGCCGCTTCCCGATACGATAAAGGAAAACGGGCTTTTCGATACGGAGTCGAGCACGGGTGACATACGGGGCTGCATTATGCCGTAACCGCTTGTTACCACTTTTCTTTTTTCATCGGTTACGGGACGGTTTAGGGGGTGCGCCATATAGCCGACGAGCCGCTTTACGTCTCCGAGAGAAAGCAAGGTGTCGGAGTCGAGCGTTATTACGTATTTAATATTTTCCGCGCAAGAAGAATCGCCGAAAAACGAGAGAGCGTCCTTATCTCCCCGCAAAAAGCGTGTAAGTTCAAGCACAGCGCCGCGCTTTCTCTCCCAGCCCATATACTTGCTCTCGCTTACGCTGTATCTTCTTCCTCTGTAGAAAAAGCCGAATCTGCCGCCGTATTTTAAGTTTAAAGCATCTATTCGTCCCTTCGCGTACTCAAGAAGTTTTTCGTCGAAAGCTCCCTCGGCGCTGTCGCTTTCGGGAAAGTCGGCGAGTATTCCGAAGTATGCGTTTTCGTCCTTGTTCGAGAGGTAAAAATCCTCCAAATTATCAAATACGGCATCGTTTTTTTCGGTAAGCAAGGTCGTGGTGACGCATAAGGTCTTACACTCGTCGGGTATGCTCTTATATTCAAGCGAAAAAAGCGGTGTGGGTATGCAAAGCCTTGCTCCGAGCATATCCGCACCCTGCTTGCCGAGCTCGTAGGCGGCGGGAAGTATCAATATGCACCAATACGAGCAAAACGGAAAAAACATCGCCGAAAACAAAAGCGCAAATGCTACGGTGAAGACGAAATATAAAAAGCGGAGGGGATTATTTCTTTTAGGGAAAAGCTTATATCCGACGTGTCTTTTTATATCCGTGCTTTCCTTTTTTGCTTCGTCGATAAGCTTTTTTACGTAATCCGTCTGGCTAATGCCGAGCTTTCTTGCGTTTTTACCGATACGCTCCCTGTATTTTCTTCTTGTTGCGGGAGAAAGCAAAAAGTAATACCCGTCGCCGTATTCAAGAAGCATTTTTTCCACGCGGCTTACTTCGTCTGCTATTTTTTCCACGTCGTAGTTGCCGCTTTCTCTTAAAGAGCCGATACAGTATTCAAGGTCGGCGCAAAGGGACTTTGACATACAGAAAACGCTGTCCGATTCTTCGCAGTTCATCTTTTCGCAGACCTTGGAAAGCTGCTTTATCAAGGACAGCTTTAAAAAGAAATTGAAGTCATAAAGCTCTTCGCCCTCGAGGTGTGTACCGTTTAAAAACTCAATTATGTTCTTTGCATCTACCTGTCTTCTTTGCAAAACAAAGTCTTCGGCGTAGGAATACACCCTCGCGCGAGTGCTGTCAGCCGAATCTGCGGGAAGCTTTTCAAGCTCGGAAAATCCTTCCTTTAAGCTTCTGTATTCTCTGTCTATAATGTAAAAATTGTCGCATATCCAAGAGGCAGCTATTCCGAAAAAACCCTTTTTCTCCAAAGCAAAATTTGCTCTTTTAAAGCATACCTCTATATTGCCGTAATTTTTTATAAGTTCTCTTTTTAATTTGCGATGACCGACGTATTCCATAGAAACCCCCAAGAAAATATAAGGCTTCTAATATTGTCGCCCGTAATGTAAAATATATACAAAAAAGAAAAAACTCGGTGCAAGAATAACACCGAGTTTTCGTTTATTTTTCCTTGTAGTAAAGCATACAGTGGCAATAGCCTTCAAAGTCGGGGTCGGCTATCTGCGCCTTGAACTCTTCGCAAATACATTTATATTCGGGCTTTATATCAAGCCTGCAGGGGCAATATCCTCCCGTGCGTTTCAGTCCTTCTTTTATGTGTGCGACCACCGCTTCGTTTTCGTTAAGTCTTACTTTTCCCATATATAGCTCCTCTTAATATTCCTTACCATAGGTATTTTACCACCTTGCTTTGCCGCTGTCAATAAGTTGGAAATATAAGTATTGACATTTGCATTTTTATGTGATAGAATCATCTAAACCGTTGATGAAGGATAGTAGCCGAGAAAACAGCTTTAAGAGAGCCGCAGGCGGTGGAATTGCGGCAGCGAAAGTTTTTCGGTGAATGGGCTTCGGAGGGCAACGCGAAAGCATAAAGCAAGTAGCCGTTGACGGATATGCGCCACGTAAGCCGCGCAGGCATATTATTACAGTATGCGCCGAGAGGATGCGAAAGCATCAATTTGGGTGGTATCGCGGAAGAAATTTCGTCCCAAGTATGAGTTATCGTACTTGGGATTTTTTGTTCTCTTGGAGCAAATAAGAAAGGAAAAAAACAATGAAAAAAGAAATTCCCTACAAAATCTACCTTGAAGAAAACGAGCTCCCTACCGCTTGGTATAACGTCAGAGCAGATATGGAAAAAAAGCCCGCTCCCCTGCTTGATCCCGCAACGCAAAAGCCGATAACCTTGGAGGCTCTTTCAAAGGTCTTCTGCACGGAGCTTGCCGCCCAAGAGCTTAACGAAACGGACAGATTTATCCCTATCCCGAAGGAAATAATCGATTTTTACAAGATGTACAGACCCGCTCCCCTCGTAAGAGCGTATTGCCTTGAGAAAAAGCTCGGCACTCCCGCGCACATCTATTATAAATTCGAAGGCAATAACACGAGCGGTAGCCATAAATTAAACTCCGCCATCGCGCAGGCGTACTATGCAAAACAGCAAGGGCTCAAGGGCGTTACGACGGAGACGGGCGCAGGTCAATGGGGCACGGCGCTTTCTATGGCGTGCTCGTATTTCGGACTCGACTGCAAGGTATATATGGTAAAATGCTCTTACGAGCAAAAGCCCTTCAGACGCGAGGTTATGCGTACTTACGGCGCTTCCGTCACTCCCTCTCCTTCTATGGAAACGGAGATAGGCAAGAAGATAAACGCAGAATTCCCCGGCACTGTGGGAAGCCTCGGCTGTGCCATATCCGAAGCGGTTGAAGCCGCAACCACAAGAGAAGGCTACAGATACGTTCTCGGAAGCGTACTCAACCAAGTGACTTTGCATCAGAGCGTTATCGGTCTTGAAACGAAGGCGGCGCTCGACAAATACGGCGTAAAGGCAGACATCGTCATCGGCTGTGCCGGCGGCGGTTCAAATCTCCGCGGACTCATCGCTCCCTTTATGGGCGAGAGGCATCGTGGAGGAAGAGACTATAAGTTTATAGCAGTTGAGCCTGCAAGCTGTCCTACGCTTACGAGAGGCGCTTACGCTTACGACTATTGCGACACCGGACGCGTTTGTCCTTTAGCAAAGATGTACACACTCGGAAGCGGCTTTATGCCTGCGGCAACTCACGCAGGAGGACTTCGCTATCACGGTATGAACTCCGTTTTATCCGAGCTTTACGATCAAGGTCTTATGGAAGCAAGAAGTGTAAAGCAGACCGAGGTATTTGAAGCTGCAGAATATTTTGCAAGAATAGAAGGTATCCTCCCCGCTCCAGAGAGCTCTCACGCTATAAGAGTTGCCATAGACGAGGCACTCAAATGCAAAAAAACGGGAGAAGAAAAGGTCATCGTATTCGGACTTACGGGAACGGGCTATTTCGATATGATGAGCTACGAAAAATTCCACGACGGAAAGATGGTAGACTACGCTCCCACAGACAGCGAAATAGAAATAGCGCTTGCAAAGCTTCCGAAAATTGACTGACAGCACCTATAAAAAATTGCCCTACGCGAAAAACGTAGGGCATTTTTTATTCAACGTGCCTTATAATTCCCGCAAGAAGCGGCGCTCCCGTGTCTTTATCTATAACGGCGTATAAAAACGGTCGGTTCAATATAACGGTCTTCGGGTCTTCCTCGTCGACGCTTGCGGTGACGTTCGCAGTCGTAACGGAAGCTCCTTCCGTGCCGTTTTCCGAAACGCTGAAGCATACCGTTTCAAAATAATATTCGGCTTGCTCATTGGCTATAACGGGGAGCTTTCTTCCGTCTTTAATCTCTCTTGCAACAGTTGCGGTAAATTTGGGAATACGCGTATTTACCGCCGTAAAGTGCGGATTTAGCACAGCCTCCGTAAACTCGTCGGCGGTAAGCCCCGCAACGTAGCGGTCGATACTCATTCCCTCGGGAGCAAGAAGCGCGACGAAGTCAAAATCTCCGCCTCTGTAGCTCTTTCTTATTCCGTATCCGCCGTCACATTCGACGTAGTAGCTTTCAAACGAGCAAAGATACTTGACCTTTTGCTCTAAACCCTCGTGATCGGTGAAAATGCCGTCTTTGACGTTTTCGCTCGTATACTGCTTTGCCCATTTTCCCGTAAAGCTCATCACCGAAATAACGGCGTAGTTTGGGGAAAGAGTCTTATCGTTTGCGTCAAAAACGGCACTTACTTTACTCGACGTTGCATTTTTTATGTATCGGTTTATTCTGCTTACGCTTGAAGTTTCGGGGTCTGTCATAAACACCGTTGCGCTCGGATAAAGGTGGTATCCGGCGAAGGCGTCCTCTTTAAGCACTCTGTCGTTTTTGATATAAAACGCGTAGCTCGGAGAAAAGAAGCTGTCCTCGGAATTGCCGAGCTTTGCCGTATACGATGAGAGCACGTCCGTCTGCTCTGCGCTTTTTGAAGAAAAAAGCGTGTAATCCGTAAGCGGTGACGTTACGGGATTATTTTCCGTTTTTTTGCCGAGCGTATCAAGCGCAAGCTCTGCAAGTTCACGCCCGAGCACGCGTCTTTCTTCAAGGAAAAGGCGCTTTTGCGAATCCTCAAAGTTTACGGTAACGGTATCGCTTTCTTCGCAACCCGCCGCCGCAAGACAAATTATGATAGCAAGAAATGCAAATAATATCTTTTTCATAATCCTCTGCCTTTAAATAAATCCCGTGCTGAGCACGGGATTTTCGTTTTATCAGTCTGTAATGTCGTTATATATGATCTCTTCGGAAGGATCATAGTATCCAAGGTCTCTGGCTTGTTCGCGGAGCACCTCTTCATCCCCGCTTTTGAGCCTTTCGTATTTATCGCGTGCATACTCAACCTTGTCTTCATAATACTCGATCTGCTCTGCAAGTCTGTCCGATTCGGACTTGATCTTTTTAATGTCGACCTGCGTTTTGAAAATCGGAACGGATACAAAAAGCACGAGCGACAAAAATGCAATTTTTATGGCAATAGACTTCATAGCTTTACGTATTCCTCCTTACT
>JAZRTW010000071.1:0-3146 GCA_045652265.1 Eubacteriales bacterium
ATCAAAAGTCTCATAGGACTTTGAGTATTTTCCCTTGCCTTTTCTTTCGACCTCGAATACTCTGTCGCCGCAACCATAGTATAAGGCATTTTTCGCTTCGGGCGACATATCGCATATCGGCGTGTCAAGGTCAAAGCCGTACTCCTTACCTACCTCGGTGACTATCGCATCGGAATATGAATCGTCGCCGAGCGAATAAAAGCCAAGGCACTTTATGGCGCCCATACGTAAAGAAAGGCTTTCGTCGGGAACTATCTTTGAGGCAGACGCTATCTGCAAAACGCCCAGACCGTCACATTTCGGGCAAGCACCCTGCGGACTGTTAAACGAAAACATCTTTGGTGTAAGCTCACCAAGGCTTATTCCGTGCTCTACGCAGGCGTAGTTTTGGGAAAAGGTCTGCTCTTCCCCGTCCACTACGGATACTATCGCAACGCCGCCGCTCATAGATGACGCGGTCTCTATGGAATCGGCAACACGGGAACGTATGCTTTCGCTCATAACAAGGCGGTCAACAACTATATCTATATCGTGGCGAAGATTTTTTTCTAAATTTATCTCCTCGTCCGTGGTACGCATCTTGCCGTCTACGCGAAGGCGCACAAATCCGTCCTTACGAGCGTTTTCGAACACCCTCTCGTGCATACCTTTTTTAGCTTTGACCACAGGCGACATTATCATAAACTTCGTGCCTTCGGGATATTCCATAACCTTGTCAACTATCTGGTCTATCGTCTGCTGACGTATCTCCTTATGGCATATCGGACAATGAGGTACGCCTACTCTTGCAAACAGAAGCCTTAAATAGTCGTATATTTCCGTGACCGTACCGACGGTCGAGCGGGGATTTTTAGAGGTGGTCTTCTGGTCTATTGATATAGACGGAGATAGTCCTTCGATAGAGTCGACGTCGGGCTTATCTATTCCGCCGACGAACTGCCTTACGTACGAGGAAAGGCTTTCCATAAATCTGCGGTTGCCCTCGGCGTATATGGTGTCAAACGCAAGCGAGCTTTTACCCGAACCCGATACGCCCGTAAATACCACGAGTTTATTTCTCGGTATGCTTACGTCTACGTTTTTTAAATTATGAACTCTCGCGCCTTTTACGGCGATGTCGTTTCTGCTCATTTATTTTCCTTTCATTCGTTTCGAAGCTTCTGTATACGGTCGCGAAGCGCCGCCGCTTGTTCAAATTCAAGCATCTTTGCCGCTTTAATCATCGCCTTCGTAAGCGATTCAATTTCATTTTCCCTCTCTTTTTTGCTTCTCGGCTTCTTTTGGTCACTCTTGTCTTCGCCCTTTAAAGCAATATCAATGGGATCGCTTACCGCCTTAACGATGGTCTTCGGCGTGATGCCGTGGTCTTTATTGTATTTTTCCTGTACGCTTCTTCTGCGCTTCGTTTCGTCTATACAAACTCTCATACTGTCGGTTACGGTGTCTGCGTACATTATTACCGTACCGCTTTCGTTTCTCGATGCTCTGCCGACGGTCTGTATAAGTGACGTTGCGGAACGAAGAAAGCCCTCTTTATCCGCATCGAATATCGCAACGAGCGATACCTCGGGTAAATCAAGTCCCTCTCTCAAAAGGTTAATGCCGACGAGCACGTCGAAAGTACCCGTGCGAAGATCCCTTATTATTTCAAGGCGCTCGATAGTCTCTACCTCGTGGTGCATGTATCTGGTCTTTATGCCTGCATTTTCAAGATATGAGGTTAAGTCCTCCGCCATGTGCTTGGTTAATGTGGTGACGAGAACTCTCTCTTTTTTGGCGATGCGTTTGTTTATTTCACTTATAAGGTCGTCTACCTGACCTTCTGTTTTTCTGACCTCTATTATGGGATCGAGAAGTCCCGTCGGGCGTATAAGCTGTTCGGCGACGACCTCGGAGCGTTCAAGCTCGTATTTTGCGGGAGTCGCGCTCACGTAGAGCACTTGGTTTAACATTTTCTCGAATTCGTCGAAAAACAGCGGTCTGTTATCATACGCTGATGGGAGTCTGAAGCCGTACTCGACGAGATTCGTCTTTCTCGCTTTATCGCCGCCGCTCATTCCCCTGACCTGCGGAACGGTGACGTGGCTTTCGTCGATAAACATAAGATAGTCCGACGGGAAATAGTCAAGTAAGGTATAAGGTCTGCTTCCAGCAGGACGTCCCGACAAAACTCTTGAATAGTTCTCAACGCCGCTGCAATAACCGACCTCAATAAGCATTTCGACGTCGTATCGCGTTCTCTCTTCAAGGCGCTGGGCTTCTATAAGTTTACCTTGGCTCTTGAACTCCGCACATCGAAGTTCCATTTCGTCCAAAATCACGCCGATAGCCTTATCAAGCTTGTCCTTCGACACGACGTAATGCGATGCGGGGAATATCGCAACGTAGGAAAGACTGCGAAGCACCTCTCCCGTGACGGAATTTATTTCGCATATCCTCTCTATCTCGTCGCCGAAAAATTCTACTCGCAAAAGCAGTTCCTCAGCGCGAGATGGGAATATCTCCACAACGTCGCCGCGCATACGGAAGTGATTTCTCGTAAGGTCGACGTCATTACGCTGAAACTGTATTGCTACAAGCCTTGCGGCAAGGCTCTCGCGCGACATATACTGTCCGACGCGCAGTCCCAAAACGAGACTCTTATACTCTGACGGGTCACCGAGCGAGTATATACAGGAAACGCTTGACACGATGATTATATCTCTGCGCTCGAAAAGCGCTGAGGTCGCACTGTGGCGAAGCTTGTCTATATCGTCGTTTATTGACGAGTCCTTTTCGATATATATGTCCTTGCCGGGAATGTAGGCTTCGGGCTGGTAGTAATCGTAGTAGGAAACAAAATATTCAACCGCATTTTCGGGGAAAAATTCCCGAAACTCGGAGCATAGCTGTGCGGCAAGCGTTTTGTTGTGAGCGAGAACTATCGTGGGGCGGTTCACTTTTGCTATAATATTCGCCATTGTAAAAGTCTTGCCCGAACCCGTTACACCGAGAAGCGTCTGCTCCTTTACGCCGTGTATGAAGCCGTTTGCAAGCTTTTCGATAGCCTCGGGCTGATCGCCCGTGGGCTTGTAATTTGAATGTAAAATGAACTTATCCGGCACATTCTCACTCCTCTCTTTTTTGATTATTTTCTGCCATTTTCT
>JAZRTW010000072.1:0-6435 GCA_045652265.1 Eubacteriales bacterium
GACAAGTTTTTTAACGTAATCTGCCGGCGTTCCGTAAAAGTTGCCGCAATACTCCGTGTGCTCAAGAATCCTACCTTCCGCAAGGCGATTTTGGAACTCCTCACGGCTTATGAAGAAATATTCTCTGCCGTCTTTTTCTCCCGGTCGAGGTGCGCGTGTCGTGCAGGAAACGGACAGATTAAAGTTATCATACTCCGCACAGAGCATTTTTACCACAGAGCCCTTACCCGAACCCGCAGGTCCCGAAATTATCGCAACGATACCTTTAGTCATCGGCTTCTCCTCCGTTTTCCGCTTCGTTAATTCTCGCGCTCACCGTTTCTGCGGTAAGCGACGAAAGTACGACGTGTCCGCTGTCGCAAATTATGACGCATTTCGTCTTTCTTCCGCAGGTTACGTCAATGGCGCGGCGCTCTTCCTTTGCTTCGATTATTATACGCTTTATCGGCGCTGACTCGGGAGATGCGACGGTTACGACTCTCTCCGCCGCTACGGTATTGCCGAATCCGACGTTTATAAGCTTCATTTATATCCCTCTATTCTACGTTTTGTACCTGTTCTCTTATCTTTTCTATCTCGGATTTAACTTCGATAACGATTTTCGCGATAGCGTTATCGTTTGCCTTTGAGCCGATGGTGTTTATCTCGCGGTTGAGCTCTTGCGTGAGGAAATCGAGTTTTCTGCCGACGGGCGTAGTTTCCTTGAGTATCTCCTTAAACTGCGCTATGTGTGAGCGAAGGCGCGTGAGCTCCTCTGTGACGGATATTTTGTCCGCGAATATCGCGCATTCCGTTAAAAGTCTTCCTTCGTCTACCTGCGTGTCGCCGAGCATTTCCGTTATGCGCGCATAAAGGCGCTCGCGGTACGCCTCAAGCGTTGCGGGGGAGAGCTCTTCTACTTTGTCAACGTAGCCTGCTATCACGTCAAGCGACGAAATAAAAAACTCGTAAAGCTTTTCGCCCTCGGCAAGACGCATTTCGTCGTAAGATGCAAGCGCTTCTTCGGCGACTTCTTTAACGTCGTTCCAGAACGCCTCCTCGTCCTCTTTCGTCTTCTCTACGGTGAATACCTCTTGATTTCTCGCAACGCTCATAACGCTTATATCGTCGCGAAGATTAAAGGTGCTTTGAAGGTCGCGAAGCGCAGCGATATAGGCTTCGGTATAAACTTTGTCGATACATATCGAAAGCGTGTCGCTTGCGGTGTTTTCAACCGTCAAAAAGGCGTCGGCTTTCGCGCGCGAGGTATGCGTGCCGATGAGCTTTTTGATCTTCTCTTCCATAAAGTTACAGCTTCTGGGAAGCCTTACGTTAGTATCAAGATATCTGCTGTTTACGGAGCGAAGCTCAAATGTGATGAGCTTTGTCGCCGTTTGTTTTTCGGCTCTTCCGAAGCCGGTCATACTTTTTATCATTTCATAACCTCTATAAAAATTTTTTGATGTAATTTCTCCATTTAAGCTTGTACACCGCAGTAAGATAGGAAAGCGCGAAATCGAAAATCACGAAGGTCACGAGTGCAAGTGCTACTGTTGCCGCGATAATCGCAAACGAGTCTTCGACGGCACTGCCCGCGAATATAAAAAGCCACAAAAGCTCTGCCGCAGTCTGACTTGCGGCAAATATTACAAGCTTTACGAAGAAAAGCAGGGGACGGGGCTTTATTTTTGCTTCGAGGCGCGTTTTCACCATAGGGTAAAAGCCGTAAAAAAGGCAATATATCAGCACGCCGTATTTATTGGGCAAAAGCAAAAGTCCCAAAACCGAAACGGCGGCGTATATCAAAACGGGGTAGTACGAGCCAAGCTCAATTATGGCGAGCGTTATCACGAACGAAGCTATTGCGGCGACGGTCATATCGAGAGTTTCGATAATACTGCCGATAAACAGTATCACCACGCAAAGCGCCGTCATTATCCCCGAAAGCGCAATTTTTTTGACTTTCTTCATTACTTCCTTATAACGTAATCGTTATAATCTCTATGGGGCGTTTTCGGCTCTTCGTCGCCGTATCCGAGCGCGACGAGATTTATGACGTCGAGGTTATCCTCAAGTTCAAGTATCTCTTTAAGCGCGTCAATTCTGTCGGCGTTGGGATATACGCCGAGCCAGCACGTTGCAAGGCCCAGCGCGTGAGCGGCAAGGAGAATATTCTCCGTAGCGGCGGACGCGTCGACGGGTGCGTATCCCGGGAGCACCTTTTCGTAGTCCATGCAAACTGCTATCATAACGGGCGCGGTTTTGAGCGGAGAGGAGTAGGGGTGAGATGCGATGACCTTGTCGATGATGTTCCTATCCGTAGTTACGACGAATTTCCACGCCTTCGTATTTTTTGCCGTAGGGGCAAATGCGGCGCACTTTAAGATCATTTCGAGCTTTTCGTCCTCGACGGGAGTGCTTTCAAATTTTCTGATGCTTCTTCTTGTCAAAATGAGATCTATCATCTTTTCGGCTTCCATAACGTACCTCCGACGTTTATTATTTAACTATATTATAGCAAACTTTATCGCCAAACACAATAATAATGCTCAATTTTTAACAATTATTTACTCATTTCAAATAATTCGTTGACTTTAAGCGGATAAAATTGTATAATATATTGATATACTGTAAGTTAAGAGGATGTTAAAAATGGTATTTTCAAGCCTTGTATTTATGTACGTATTTTTAGCCGTGGCGCTCGTTACGTATTTTTGGTCGAAGGACATCAAGATCAGAAATACGATACTCTGCGCGCTCTCGGTGTTTTTCTATGCCTGGGGCGAGCCGCTTTGGGTAATACTTCTTATAGTCGGCTGTATTTTCGACTACGTTATCGGACTTAACATCGAAAAGCAAATCCGCAAGGGCAATAAGCAAACGGCGAAGCTTCTTATGATACTTTCGGTTGTGGAAAATATCGCCGTAATCGGACTTTTTAAGTACAGCGGATTTCTCGTCCAAAACATAAACGGCATTTTCGGCGCATCTCTTGCCGTTCCCGCATTTACGCTTCCCATCGGAATCTCTTTCTTTACCTTCCAGAAGCTCTCCTACACCATCGACGTATACAGGGGCGAGGTAAAGGCACAGCGCTCGTTTGTAAACTTCCTTCTTTACATCTCAATGTTCTTCCAGCTCATCGCAGGCCCTATCGTAAGATACAGCTGGGTTGAGTCCGAGATGGCAAAAAGAAGCGTGAACGTGCACGAGTTTTCCAAGGGTATCAAGCGTTTCTGCTTCGGTCTCGGTAAAAAGGTCTTACTTGCAAACGTAGCGGGTGAGTTCGTTGATAAGATAATGGCGGTGGAAAATCCCTCCGCGGTTCTTACGACGGGCGAAGCGTGGATAGGCGTATTTATGTACGCTTTGCAGATATACTACGACTTCTCGGGATATTCGGATATGGCGATAGGTCTTGGCAGAATGTTCGGCTTCCATTTCCCCGAAAACTTCAAGTATCCGTACGCCGCAACTACCATAACGGAATTCTGGAGAAGATGGCATATATCCCTTTCATCGTTCTTCAGGGATTACGTATATATCCCTCTCGGTGGCAACAGAAGGCATATGCTCTTTAATATTTTCGTAGTATGGGCGCTTACGGGACTTTGGCACGGCGCTTCCTGGAACTACGTTTTGTGGGGACTTTTCTACGGAGTGCTTCTCGTTTTGGAAAAGTATTTCGTCTTGAAGCCTCTTGCCAACGCTAAAAAGAACATCAAGAGAATGTTCAATAAAACGACGGCAATTATAATAAACGCTTGCATATTCGTCGTGCAGAAAGCGATATTTATCTATATTACCCTTATGGGTTGGACGCTCTTTTACTTCGAAAGCACACCGAAGCTTCTTGAATACCTCGGCGTAATGTACGGGGGTGGAGTTGAGAAGAGCACGGTTAACGGAAGCCTTCTCGTTCAGAATAACCTTTGGTGGTTTATCGTGGCTATCGTTATGACACAGCCCGTTTTGAAGATAACGAAATATATCGCCCTTCGCGCACAGAGAAAGTACGGCGTGCTTATCTACACCAACGATGTCGTAAGCTCCGCTTTAAGCATTCTCCTTCTCGTTATCTCAACGATAATGCTTATCGGTAACAGCTTCAATCCCTTCCTTTACTTCAGATATTAAGGGGTGAGAAAATGAAACACGCAACTAACAAAACAACTGTATACAGAGAGCCCACACAGCAAAAGAGCGCTTCCGCGAAAAAGACGGGTATCGCAAGAAAGCTCGTTCCCGCGATACTGTCGGGCGTGTTCTGCTTTGCGATATTTGCTATGGCGTTTATTGCACTCATTGCACCCAAGCCCAAGGTGTCGCAGACGGAGAATCGCGTTTTGGAGCTTATGCCCAAGTTTAGCTTCAGCGCCCTTATGAGCGGTGACTATACCGCCGCCTTCGAGCTGTACTATTCCGATACTTTCCCCTTCCGCGATACGCTTGCGGATACGGCAAAGAGGCTTGAAGCGTTAAGAGGCCCGAAAAGCGACGACAGCGCGTCTATATACGACGGCCCGAACTACGACACCAACGACAGTAGCGACAGCACACAAGAAGAGGACGAAAACTCGAATACTGCTGTAAAAAAGGAGATATTCGACGCCTATAACGCGCATAACGCGATAAACAACTTGCTTGCGGCAAGTCCCGAAGCGGCGTTCGTTTACAGACTTGGTGAAAAAGCGGGAGATGGCGGTAACGGTGATACACCCGATGTACCCGACGTGCCCGACGAGCCTATAGAAAATCCTTTAGATGGAGAGGAAGGCTCGTTTAAGAATCAGATATTCGTCGTCGGTAATACCGCGTTTGAGATATTCGGACGTAACGACGCGCAGGGAGAAAAGTATGCAGAGATAATCAATAAGTGGCGCGCGGCTCTTCCCGAAACCGTAAACGTATATAACCTCGTAATTCCCAAGAACAGCGCGTTTGCGTTGCCTTCGAAGTATGCTGATAAGGACGGCGACCAGAAGGCAGGTATCGAGCATATCTACAGTAAGCTTAGCGAGGGTATTACACCCGTACGCATATTCGACGCACTTTATAACAACAGAGACGAATATATCTTCTTCCGCACCGACCACCATTGGACGCAAAGAGGCGCGTACTACGCTTACAGAGAATTTGCAAAGGCGGCAGGCTTTACACCGCTTGACGAAAGCGATTTCGAAATAAAGAATTTCGAGGGCTATCTCGGAACTCTTTATGACGCGACGAAAGACGCTAAATTGAAAAACGAGCCGGACTACGTTGAGACGTTCTATCACAAGGACTACACTTTCTCGATGACCTATTATAACTCTGCGCTTACAAAGGTCGACAGAGGCTATATTTTGAGACAGAAGCCCACGGCTGCGAAGTACAGCTACGGCGTATTCATCGACGGCGACAACCCCCTTACGATAATAACGAATAAGTCCGAGACGAAGACGGGTAAGAAGCTCGTCGTCGTAAAGGAAAGCTACGGTAACTGCTTCGTGCCATTCGTTGCGGCTCACTACGACGAGGTATACGTGGTAGACCAGCGCTACTATAACAATCTCGTTAAAGCGGGCAAGTTCCCCAAGCTTGCAAAGCTCATCGAAAGAGAGGGCATCACTGACGTATTGTTCATAAACAATATGCAGGCGGCTCTTGGCGGACTCAAGAACCATATAAACAGCTTATTATGAGTGAATTTACTTTGATAGAGGGGCAAACGGCAGTCCTTGCCGTGCTTTCCTCTAAAAGCAGAAAGGTCGAGAAGATACTTCTTTCTCGCGAATCGGACAGACGAAAAAGGCTTGCACTTATGCCGATAATTCGCAGGGCCGAGGTAAACTCAATACCCGTTTTGGAGGTGTCGAGAGATGAAATAGACTCTCTTTGCACGGGGAAAACTCACGGCGGAGTTGCGGCATACGTTGGAGAGAGGGAATATTTCCCTCTTTACAAGGCACTTTCGACTGAAAACGGATTTTTCGTTTTGCTTGACGGAGTGGAAGACCCATATAACTTCGGGCAGGCACTTCGCGCCGTATACGCCGCGGGCGCAGACGGGATACTTCTTCCCGAAAGAAACTGGTTTAGCGCGGCGCCGGTCGTTGCCCGTGCATCTGCGGGAGCATCGGAATATATAAACGCGATAAGCTGTGACTGTTATGATGCGCTTCGTGCATTTAAGGAAAAAGGCTATCGCATAGTTGTTTGCGACAATACTGAAAATTCCGTGCCTATGCAGGAGGCGGAGCTTAAAAGACCGCTTGTTTTGATTGTCGGCGGCGAAAAGCGCGGCATTCACGCAAAGCTTCGCGCACTTTCAGACGTAGAGGCACGCATCGAATACGGACGAGATTTTTCGGCATCTCTCGGTGCGGCGGCGGCTTGTTCGGTGCTGGCTTTTGAAGTGTTAAGACAAAATTCTTAAAAAAGAAAAGAGGAGTCATTTATGAACGACGGACTCGT
>JAZRTW010000073.1:0-4872 GCA_045652265.1 Eubacteriales bacterium
ACCATATCGTTTGTGGAGGTGTCACCGTCTACGCTGACCATATTGAAGGTGTTTTGTATGTCGCTCGAAAGAGCCTTTTGAAGCATCGGTGTGCTTATTGCGCAGTCGGTGGTGATGAAGACAAGCATCGTCGCCATATTGGGGTGAATCATACCCGAGCCCTTCGCGATACCGCCTATCTTGCATTCTTTGCCGCCTACGGTAAAGCTTACTGCGATCTCTTTTTTTACGGTGTCCGTCGTCATAATACCTTCTGCGGCTTCGTCGGACTTATCGCCGAGCCCGCTCGTGAGCTCTGCCATACCGTTTTTGATGGGCGTTATGTCGAGTGTCTGACCGATTACGCCCGTAGACGCAACTACTACGTCTTCCGCGCTTATGCCGAGTGCGCTTGCCGTAAGTGCGCTCATTTCTTCGGCTATCTCAATGCCGTTGGCGTTACAAGTGTTCGCGTTTCCGCTGTTGCATATTACCGCCTGCGCATATCCGTCCGCGATATGCTTTTTAGTGACCGTGAGCGGCGCACCTTTGACGAGGTTTGTCGTATATACTGCGGCGGCATTTGCTCTTTTTTCGCTGTATATAAGCGCGATATCTCTCTTCGTCTTGTTTTTTCTTATACCGCAATGTATTCCGTTTGCGCTAAATCCCTTTGCGGCACATACGCCGCCTTCAATAATCTTTATCATTATAAGTTAAGTCCCTTCGTTTTATCTGTTTTAAGCACCACGTTCATCGCCTCGATAGCGGCGCCCGAAGCGCCTTTTCCGAGGTTGTCGTATCTTGCGCATAAAATGATTCTTTCGTCGTTTCCGAAAACGGAAATATCCATACTGTCTTTGAGGCTCTTACCTGCCGCAGAGATCATTCCGTCTCCGTCGTCGGCTTCGACGTATCTTACGATGTCCCCGTTATATTTTTCCTTGTAGAGCGCTTTGATATCGTCTATAGAAGCGTTTTGAAGCTCGCATGCAAATATCGGCACGGTCACGAGCATACCACTGTAGAAGTCCGAAACTATGGGACAGAATATCGGTTCTTTTGCAAGGCCCGCGATCGCCTTCATCTCTTTGAGATGTTTGTGGTTTTGCGTGAGTCCGTATTGGCGGGGTGCACCTAAAAGCTCCGTTTTTTCGTTTTCATACTGCGCTATCATCTTTTTGCCGCCGCCACTGTAGCCCGTGAGCGAATGGCAGGAAAGATTTGCGTCCGCCTTTAAATAGCCCTTTTCGATAAGCGGATATACGAGCGCGATAAATCCGCCTGCGTGACAGCCCGGAACGGCTATCCTTTTTGCCGTTTGAAGCTTATTTTCAAGCTTTGCGGAAAGCTCGGGGAATGCATAGCACCAACCGTCGAGCGTTCTGTGTGCGGTGGACGTGTCGATTATTACGGTGTTTTCGTTTTCCACCATCGAGACTGACTCTCTTGCTGCATCGTCGGGCAGACAAAGAAATGCGATATCAGCCTCGTTTAACATCTTTTTGCGGAGCACGGGATCTTTTCTTTCGTCGTCCGAGAGCGACAGAAGCTCGATGTCGTCTCTGTTTTCAAGCCTTTCGTATATGCGAAGACCGGTAGTACCCGCTTTTCCGTCAATAAAAACTTTTTTCATCATTCAGCTCTCCGTTATTGCCAAAATGCATAATTTTTCGAAATAATGAATGAATTATACCATATTTTGAATATATATGCAATAGTTTTACGAAAATTTTTTAAAATTTAAGAAAATCTACAGTTTGAACAAATATAACACACGCCGAGCAAAGCTCTTGGTTAAAAAGCATAAAATAAGTAAAAAGCATTGACTTTGCGATACGCGTATTGTATAATATGTAGATAAGTAACATCAAAAGCGAGGACGGTTAAAAATGGCGGAAAAAACCGAGATAATAGCCTTTGCAAATCAAAAAGGCGGAGTGGGGAAGACCACCTGCGCCGTAAATTTTGCCGCGTGTCTCGGCAAAGTGGGCAAAAATACGTTGCTTATAGATTTTGACCCGCAGGGCAACGCCACGAGCGCCCTCGGCGTAAGCAAGCGTAACGTGAAGATATCCACCTACGACATCGTAGCGCAAGGTGCAGATATCAACAGCGCGATAATCAAGACGAAATTCACGGGGCTTTCCGTCGTACCCGCAAATATAAATTTAGCGGCGGCGGAGATAGAGCTTTCGGATACGTCCTGCAGAGAGGGGCTTTTGAAAAAGGCTATCGAGCAGATACGCGATAGCTACGACTGCATAGTTATAGACTGCCCGCCGTCTTTAGGTGTACTCACCATCAACGCGCTTACGGCAGCGCACGGAGTTATCGTACCGATGGTATGCGAGTATTTCGCTTTGGAGGGACTTTCACAGCTCACCTTTACTTTGGAGAGGATAAGAAAGTCGTATAATCCCGTGCTCAAAATATACGGGGTGATGCTCACGATGTACGACGGCAGACTTAATCTTACGGCACAAGTTGTGGCGGAGCTTAAGAAGCATTTTTCGGACAAGCTCTTTTCCGTGGCGATACCGAGAAACGTAAGGCTTTCGGAAGCACCGAGCCACGGACAGCCCATAATATACTACGATAAATTTTCCAAAGGCGCCGACGCATTCACGAGGGTGACTGCAGAGGCGATAGGAAGAATTTGGGGATAGATTATCCCGTTAAAATGCATTTGTGCACAGCACGGAAAGGAAAGCGGATATGGCGAAAAGCAGAGGACTCGGTAAGGGTCTTGACTCACTTTTTGAAGATAATTTTTCGCAAAACGAGAGTAAGGAGGGCGTAAGCACGCTTCGTATTTCGATGGTCGAGCCCAACCCCCTTCAACCGAGAAAGGATATCGACTCGGAAAAACTTTCGGAGCTTGCCGATTCTATCGGAAAGTACGGAGTTATACAGCCTATCGTGGTGCGCCCCGAAAATAACGGCTATTATCAGATAATAGCGGGCGAAAGACGCTGGAGAGCGGCGAAGGTGGCGGGACTTTCGGAGATACCCGTCGTAATAAAGGAGATAGGCGATAGGGAAACGGCAGAGCTTGCGCTCGTCGAAAACCTTATGCGAAGCGACCTAAACCCCATAGAAGAAGCGCTCGGATATAAGTCGCTTATGGAGCGATTCGGACTTTCGCAGGAAAAGACGGCTGAGGCTGTCGGTAAGTCAAGAAGTGCGGTGGCAAATTCCTTAAGACTTCTTTCGCTTTGCGATGAGGTTTTGGAATTCGTAAAGGAAGGCAAGCTTTCTGCAGGCCACGCGAAAGTGCTTGCGGGAGTAAAGGACGAAAAGCGCCAAAAAGAGATAGCAAATCTCGCCATTGCAAGAGACCTTTCGGTAAGGCAGACGGAGATGCTTTCCGCATCAAAGCCTCGTGAGAAGAAAGCGCCGACCGATAAAGTTGACTATATAAAGGTGCTTGAAAAGCGCGTGACGAAGGCTTCGGGAAGAAGCGTCAAGATAAAACAAGGCAAAAAAACGGGCAGAATAGAGATAACCTATACGGATAACAACGACCTTGAGGATATACTCAAAAAGCTTTGCGGCAAAACATTTTTCGACGATAATTTATAAAGGAGAACACCTATGTTAGATATCAAATTTTTGACAGAGAATCCCCATATTGTAAAGGAGAACATAAAGAATAAATTTCAGGATTCGAAGCTTCCCCTCGTTGACGAGGTCATAGCTCTTGACCTTGAAAACAGAAAGACTCAAAAGGAAGCGGACGACCTTCGCGCCGAGAGAAACAGAGTCTCCAAGCAGATCGGTATGTATATGGCAAAGGGAATGAAGGAAGAAGCAGAGGCGGCAAAGAAGGCGACGGCTGATGCGGGCGCAAGACTTGCCGAGCTTGAAAAGGCTGAAGCGGAGCTTTCAAAGAAGATACGCTCCATTATGCTCGTTATCCCCAACATAATCGATAAAAGCGTTCCCATCGGTAAGGACGACAGCGAAAACGTCGAAGTGGAGAGATTCGGCGAGCCCACCGTTCCCGACTTCGAGATACCCTACCACACGGATATAATGGAGAGCGTAAACGGCGTTGATATGGATGCCGCAGGTAAAGTCTCCGGCAACGGATTTTACTACCTTATGGGCGACATCGCAAGACTTCATTCCGCAGTTCTTGCTTATGCAAGAGATTTTATGATAGACAAGGGCTTTACCTATTGTATTCCTCCCTTTATGATTCACGGCAACGTCGTTGGGGGCGTTATGAGCCAAAACGATATGGACGCTATGATGTATAAGATCGAGGGCGAGGATCTTTATCTTATCGGAACGAGCGAGCACTCTATGATAGGTAAGTATATCGACAAAATAATCCCCGAGCAGACGCTTCCCCATACGCTCACGAGCTATTCTCCCTGCTTCAGAAAAGAAAAGGGGGCTCACGGAATTGAGGAAAGAGGCGTATACAGAATACACCAATTCGAAAAGCAGGAAATGATAGTCGTATGCCGCCCCGAAGACAGTATGGAGTGGTATGAGAAGATGTGGAGATATTCCGTAGAGCTCTTTAAGAGCCTTGAGATACCCGTACGTCAGCTTGAATGCTGCAGCGGCGACCTTGCGGACCTTAAAGTTAAGTCATGCGATATCGAAGCGTGGTCTCCCAGACAGAAGAAGTATTTTGAGGTATGCTCTTGCTCCAACCTCGGCGACGCGCAAGCAAGAAGACTTAAAATGAGAGTAAAGGGCGCGGACGGAAAGATGTATCTTCCCCACACCTTGAATAACACGGTAGTAGCGCCCCCGAGAATGCTTATCGCGTTCTTGGAAAACCACTTGCAAGCCGACGGAAGCATAACCATTCCCGAAGCTTTGAGAGCTTATATGGGCGGCAAAGACGTAATAAAGGCATAAGCTATGATATAT
>JAZRTW010000074.1:0-5022 GCA_045652265.1 Eubacteriales bacterium
CAGAGAATCGGTATTGCAAGAGCTTTGGCTATATCGCCCGATTTTATCGTCTGCGACGAACCTGTATCGGCGCTTGACGTTTCGATTCAGGCGCAGGTTATCAATATGTTCGCGGAGCTTCAGGAAAAGATGGGACTATCCTATCTGTTTATCGCGCACGATCTCTTGGTAGTTCGCCACATCAGCCACCGTATCGCAGTTATGTATCTGGGTAAGATAGTTGAAATGGCAGACGCCGACGAGATATACGATCACCCGCTCCACCCCTACTCAAAGGCGCTGATGTCCGCAGTTCCGATCCCCGACCCGAATATCGCAAGAGCAAACCAGAGAATTCCGCTCGGCGGCGATATTCCCAGCCCCTTAAACGCTCCCTCAGGTTGCCCCTTCCGCACGCGTTGCCCCTATGCAACAGAAGCTTGCGCCGAAGCGATGCCCGAATTCAAGGAAGTTTCAAAGGGACATTTCGTTGCTTGTCATAATATGGATAAGTTTAACGGATAAAACGGCGCTTTTATTACCCCGTTTCATAATGTTATCCTTTGAGTTGTGCAATTCTTTAAGGATAGCTGTGAAAATAGATTAAAATCTAAAATTAAGAAAGGAAAAAGAGAAATGAAAAAGATTTTAGCTCTTTTGCTTGCAATCGTAATGGTATTCGCTTTTACGGCTTGCAAAGCTGAAACACCCAGCGGCGACACTGATAAGCCCGGCACATCTGATGACGGTACAACAACAGAATTGCCTAAAGTTTCACTTCCTACCCTTACATACCTTTACAATACAAGCGATGCTCACAAGGCAATAGGTGAGTACCTTCAGGCAGCATTTAAAAACATCGGTCTTACGATGAACCTTGAGAACCAGGAATGGGCAACCTTCCTTAACACTCGTAAAGACGGTCAGTATTCCGTTGCACGTAACGGTTGGGTCGCTGACTACAACGATCCCATCTGCTTCCTCGATATGTGGACTACTGCTTCCGGTAACAACGACGTTCAGTTCGGTAAGGGTGCACACGCAAACCTCAAGATGTATGACCTCGACCTTACAAAGTGGGGCTACGAGACGAAGGTTGAAGACGGAACATGGGCAGAGACCTATGACGTTCTCATCTCCACCATCAAGTCATGCACCGATACAGCAAAGCGTTATGAACTTATGCATCTTGCTGAGGACATTCTTATGTCCACCGGTTGCATCGTTCCCCTCTACTACTACACCGACCTTTATATGATCGACGACAAGGTAGAAGGCTTCTTCTCCAACCCCCTCGGCTACAAGTACTTCATGTACACCACCGTTGACGGTGCAACAGAAGCTATCAACGTATGCCTCGCTTCCGAGCCTGACACACTTGATCCCGCTCTCAACTCCGCTGTTGACGGCGCTACGATGCTTTCTCACCTCTTCTCCGGTCTTGCTAAGTGGGCACAGGGCGAAGACGGTAAGCTCGTTATCGTTCCCGACTGCGCAGTAGAACTTCCCGAAGGCGTTGTAAACGAAGACGGAACAGTAACATACACCTACACACTTAAGGACGGTCTTAAGTGGAGCAACGGCGACGCTCTCACAGCAGCAGACTTCGTAAATGCTTGGCAGCGTGCAGCTTCTCCCGCACTCGGTGCTGACTACGGCTATATGTTCGAAGTTGTTAAGGGTTACGCAGAAATGTGGGAAACAAACGATGCCGGTGAGTTTGTAAACCCCGATGCAAAGCTCGCAGTTGAAGCTGTTGACGAGAAGACCATTAAGATTACTCTTGCTAACGCAGTTTCCTACTGGAACGAGCTCCTTGCATTCCCCACCTACTTCCCCGTACACTCCAGCGCATTGACAAACGAGTCTTGGGCAACTGAGGCTGCTACCTACATCTGCAACGGCGCATACACCATCGAGTCTTGGACACACGAGAGCCTTATCACTCTCGCTAAGAACGCAAGCTACCACGGCGCTGCTGACGTTACGATGAACAAGATCAACTGCTACCTTTCCGATGATGCAAACAACATGCTTGCAAACTTCAGAAAGGGTGACTGGGTTCTCATCGACGATGTTCCCACCAACGAGATCGCAACCCTCAAGACCGAATTCCCCGAGGAATTCGTTATCGCAGGTCAGATCGGTACATACTACGTATGCTGGAATGTAAACGAGAAGATCTACAATCCCGAGAACACAACACTCACCGCTGAAGAGCTCGAAGCTGCTCAGGCAGAGATCCGCAGCGCTCTCGGTCTTCTCTTTGACCGTAACTACATCGTTGAGTCTGTTTCTCAGGCAGGTGAGATCCCCGCTTCTTCCTTCGTTGCTATGGGTATGACCAATCCCGACGGAACAGAGTTCTACAAGACTGCTAACGGCGGTGCTTCCGTAAACGGCTACGACGGCTACTACGACGTATCCAAGGAAGCTTTCAAGACTAACGTTGACAAGGCTCTTGAGATCCTCGGCAAGTACTACAACCTCGCAAAATAAGTCGGAAACGACCTATACTTATACCGAAATCTTTAATTGCACACTTTTTTAAAGTTTGATTCGGTAAGCTTTCACGAAAACGTGAAATGCTAAATTAAACGCAAAATGACCGATAGAGTTAAAGCTCTATCGGTCATTTTTTATCTTTGATTTGTTTTATTTTGCGTTTCTTAAAGCGATGATGCGGTTCATTTCGTTATAAACTATCATATAGCCCTCGTCAACTCCCATACCGGGCTTTGCAAGTATCTGCACAGGTCTTGTTGCCATAGCGCAGTGAACGCATACCTGCGCGCTTCTGTCAGTCTCGTTACAAGTACCGCCCTGATATGCACCGATACCCTTTTCCTTACAGTAAAGTACCGCTTCAATAGTGTTGTTTACACCGCCGAGATCGGGGGTCTTGATCTGTATCATGTGGCCCGCCTTGTTATCGGCAAAAAGCTTGATATCCTCCAATGTGTTGCACCACTCGTCAGCTACGAGCTCTACGTCACAGCCACGGCGGTCAATCTCTGCGGTAAGACCTGCAAGAGCCTCTATCTGCGTCTGTCTGTCGCAGTCGCAGTCCATAGGGCCTTCAATGCGAAGGTGGAAGGGCTTTGCGATCTTGCCGAGCTTTTCGATATAGTCAGCCATTGCCGTATAGTTGTTGTTTCCGAATACGGCGCCGATAGTGCCGTAAACGTCGATGTGCATAACGGGAGCGTAGCTTTCGTCCGTGCGGTTGTTAAGAATACGGTCACGGAGCCAAGCAACGTAATCCGCAAGCTTCTCACCGTTTTTGCCGAGCTTGCTTTCCACGTTATTTATAAGTGCGTGAGGAAGCACCTGCGCGCCCTTTATTATCATTTTGTCAGAGTTGTCGTAGCGGTCATCGCCCGATTGGGTAAAGATAGCGATAGGCTCGTTTGAGACCTCACAGCCGTACTCGTCGGCAACTACTTCGCACATCATTCTGCCCGTTGCCTTTGCAACCGCATCAAGAAGCGCTTGGGAAAGTCCGTAACGGATAGCGGTGTGAAGGCGCTTGCCTTCGACCTCGATGGACTCCATCATCTTTGCAAGCTCTTTAAAATTGTCAGCCTCTTTGCCGACGAGCTCGGGCTTTATATATTTTTCGATAACGGGGATAAAGTCCTTCGCCAAAAACAGAGGATCTCTTCCGCCCGCGCCCGAATACTGAACTGCGGCACAGTCGCCGTAAGCTACCTGACCGTCCTCAAGGACTATCATAACGGAAATGGACTCACCCGCCTGTCTGACAGACGTAAATCCCTCGGTTACGGGGCTTCCGACGTAAAATACGCCGTCGTGGCCCGCACCCGCCTTTATGGCACGCTGATCGTCAAAATAAAATCCCGTGCGGCCTGCAGAACAAACTATATTTTTAATTTTCATTTTAAGTTCTCCTTTAAAAGCTTAATATTTGGGGCGTCCTACGAGTCTGCCCTTACCGATAGCATATACGTCGTCGATTACCATTTGGAAGGAAGCCTCGCGCTTTTCCGCTACGGCACGCTCGCTAATTTTGGACTTGTGGAAATCGATAAGTTCCTTGTCGAAGGGAAGGTTACCGGGCTCTAAAATACGCACCGCACCGTTATTGTCACGGCAGGGAAGCATAAGTCCCGCGTTAGCACGGCAGGGTGCGAAGGGAACGTCAAGAACGCCCGCCTCGACTCCGCGGCATACGCCGACTGCGATATCGCCGTTTCCGAGCTCAAAGCACTTATCAACGATAGCGCAAGTCTCCTTGCGGATAATTTCCTTCTCAATGTCAAGCTCTTTGTTTTGGAAATCCTGGTCTGCGAGCATATTTACCACCTGCTTTGTGGTGCGGAGTCCTTGTGCGTTTGCTTCCATAGTAGGAATACCGACAGCCTCGTGAGGTGTTTTAACGATAACCTTCGTCGCTTTTGATAAAGCCGCGATAACGCTGCCGAATGAAATTACGCCGAACGCCTTCGCTTCATCTGCGGGGAAGCCACCCATCCACTGATGCAAAACGGTGGTAACTTCAACGTCGCCGTAGCCGTATTTTGCAAGATATTCGTCCGTGAGCTCTTGAAGCGTACGGATAGCGGCAATATCTTGAACGAGGTTTCCGCACTGACCGTAGCCGACAGTTATATTCTTAACGCCCTGCTCTGCGGCAAGAAGCGCTTCAATAATTGCGGCGGCGTGTGAAATGCAAGGCGGAACGAGAGTTCCCGTAAGAGGTCCGAAGGGCTCGCGGTTTATGGCAACGCCCATTTCCTCGTAAATGCCTGTTAGGCGGTCAACGTACTGCCAGTCGCGGATAGTACGCTCCATAGGGATATTCTTGCAGTAAGGAAGGTTATATGAAATTCCGCCGCCCTCGTAGCTCGTATATCCGCCCGCGAGAGTTATCTCCGCGAGAAGACGCGCGTCGGGCGTGCCGTGGCGCACCTGCATGGGTACGTTTACGCTTTCGATGACTTTACGGCAGTTTGCAACGCCGTGGTTTACTGCGGGGAAGCCGTTCAACATCGCTCTGTCGAGTCGAAGCGACTCGGCGAT
>JAZRTW010000075.1:0-5774 GCA_045652265.1 Eubacteriales bacterium
TTTCTTCGTCTAGGTAGTAGCCGATAAAGAGTCCGCAGGGCGCTTTGTCGCCGACCTTGATGCATATTTCACCCGTATCGCCCGTCTTGCAGACGTTTCCGTCGACATCGAGCACAACTACGTCATAGAGGGGGCTGGGTCTGCCCATAGAGCCTATCTTGGGAGTAGAGCCGACGAAGTTTGCGATGGAAAGCGTAGTTTCGGTCTGACCAAAGCCCTCCATAATGGTAAGTCCCGTCGCCTTTTTAAACTGATTGAATACCTCGGGGTTAAGTGCTTCTCCCGCCGTCGTTGGGTATTCGATAGAGGGAAGGTCGTATTTCGACAAATCTTCCTTTATAAAGAATCTGTACATCGTGGGAGGTGCGCAGAAAGTGGTAATATGATATTTTGCGAACATCGGCAAGATATCTTCGGAGTGGAATCTGTCGAAGTCGTATGTAAATATGCCCGCTTCACAGAGCCATTGACCGTAGAGCTTACCCCAAAGAGCCTTGCCCCAACCCGTGTCGGAGATGGTAAAGTGAAGTCCGTCGGGATTTACGTTATGCCAATGCTTCGCCGTCGGATAATGTCCGAGCGCATACTTGTAGGAATGTGTCGCGATACGGGGATATCCCGTCGTACCGGAGGTAAAGAGCATAAGCATCGGATCGGAGCCGCAAGGCGTATTCTCCGTGCGATCGTAGTGAGTGCTGAAGCGCTCCATCTCTACGTTGAAGTCGCACCAGCCGTCCTTTTTGCCGCCGACCAATATTTTAAGCATTTCGGGGAAGTTCTTTGCAGCCTTTTCAGCTTCGCACGACACCTCGCCGTCGGCGGTGCAGACGATAGCCTTAACCTTCGCCGCCTTATATCTGTAATCAAAGTCGTGTTCAACGAGCTGATTTGTCGCGGGGATAGCGATAGCGCCTATCTTGTGAAGCGCAAGCATACAGAACCAGAACTGATAGTGGCGCTTTAATACAAGCATTACCGTATCGCCCTTCTTGATACCGAGCGACTCGAAGTAATTGGCGGTCTTTGCGGAATATTTTTTCATATCCTTAAACGTAAAGGCACGGTCGGTCTTATCGTTTGCAACCCACATCATAGCAAGCTTGTCGGGATTTTTGTCCGCGATAGCATCCACGCAGTCGAATGCAAAGTTGAACTTATCGTCATTCTTGAATTCGATTCCGGAAAATACTCCGTTTTCGTCGTAGTAAGACTTTACAAAATTATCGCCAACCGTCGTTTTATCTACGGGCTTCTCGACTGCTTTTGCGACGGCGACGGGAGTATCGGGGTATTCCTCGCTCAC
Organism: Eubacteriales bacterium; assembly: GCA_045652265.1. Taxonomy (GTDB): domain Bacteria; phylum Bacillota; class Clostridia; order Oscillospirales; family CAG-272; genus CALCTE01. The sequence goes on from JAZRTW010000075.1 coordinate 1,304, forward strand.
AAGACCGTCCTGGGGATTTAAAACTACGGCGTGGAACTCACAGCCTCCTTCGCTTACTGCGATCATTCCGTGAGGAATAAGGCTATTGTAGAAGATTGAGTCGCCCTCGTTTAAAATGTCGATGTGGCTTCCGACCTGCACTTTTAAAGAGCCTTTTACGATAACGTCGAATTCCTGACCGTTGTGGGAGGAAAGCTTCATCGGAGCGTTTTGCTCCTCGGGAATATACGGAAACTTTACAAGGAAGGGCTCTGCAAGCTTCTCCTTGAACTTGGGCGCGAGGTTATTGTACTCTACGCCGTGTTGCTTTAAAATTTTAAGTCCCTCGCCTTTTCTCGTGATAGCAAAAGATTTAAGCGTCGTACTGCTTCCCTCAAGAAGATCTACGACCTCGACGCCACAAGCCTTCGCGCACTTGTAAATAAAGGTGAAGCTGAAATCCGTGTCGCCTTGCTCTAAAGTACGGTATTCCTCTTCCGATACGCCGCAAAGCTTTGCAAGCTCGCCTTGCGTATATCCCTTAGCCTCGCGCAGTTCTTTAATTCTGCCTGCGACCTCTTTCAAACTGTAATCCATTTTTAGTTTCTCCTTTCACTGTGAAATAATGGTTACGAATTTGAATAAAACAAAAAACTCGCCTCAAAGAAGCCTTTGAGACGAGTTATAAAACCCGCGGTACCACTCAAATTACGGAAAAATTTCCGTCACTTTAAGGCTCTGACAAGCCCCTTGCTTTCACGCAGCAATACGGAAGGAGTCTACTCGGCGCTTTGCCTTTCGGTCCTCCGACTCAGAAGTGATAGGCCATTTGGAAAGTTCTGCTTGTCACCTCGCACCAACCGGCAACTCTCTGTTTTGCATCACGTTCCGACCGTCTTCATCATAGTCGTTCTTTGTGATATTCAAATTTTTACATATTTTAGCACTCAAAAGCGCGTTTGTCAATACTTTTTTATAAAAAATTTCCGAAGCTTTTACTTCACGGGGATAAGCGAGGGATAATTTGCGTTATCGTACCCTTCAAGAGTAACGCCCCACAAAGCCGCGATCGTCTTGGGTATCTGAATATTCTCCACGGTAATATCGTCAAACACCTCTGCGCCGACGCCGTAGGCAAACACGGGAACGTCTGCGTTCGTATGGTCGAGGCTTGAATAATAAAACATTGTGTCCGTTTGCTTGGTAAGCCCGCCCGTTTCGTGATCGGCACTTATCAGCACAAAAGTATCGGGGTTATAGAAAGCGTATTCCATAACCGTGCCTATCGCTTGATTAAATCGGAGACAGGCAAGATAGGTGTTTTCCATTTCGTTGGAGTGGCTGTGCTTATCAATATACGCTTCCTCGTACATCATAAAGAAGCCGTCCTCGTCATCGGAAAGCGCCTGAAGCGTTTTTTCAAGATCGTCTTCCACACGCTTTATATCTTCTTGAGTATATTTTGAGCCGTAGCCGCCGAGGATAAGCGTTCCCGTTTCTTCGCTAAACTTATTCTGCGCCGCCTTAATATCCTCCGTATCGTCCCTATCGGGAACGTGCGCCGAGAAAGCCGCGGGCGTTGCGCCCGTTGCAACTTCAGTAGACATAACAGCGGTTGACTTGCCGAGCTCCAAGGCTATCTCCGTTAAAGACTTCACATCGTTCAATTTGCTGTCCTTGCCCACGTATCTGTTTATTGTCTTATATCCCGAAGAAAGAGCCGTTCCCGCCGCCGCGCTGTCCGTCGTACCCGAAAGCGAATTCGTACGCGCTTTGCCTTGATAGGGGAACATATATCCGTAAAACGCCTTTTCGCCGTCGCTGTAGCTGTCAAGATTTTTTGCAATGAGAGTGTTAAAAAGCAAAGTCTGGTTAAATCCCATACCGTCGCCGATCATCAATACGTAATTTTCGGCGTCCTTGACGATAGGCTCGCGCACCGCCGCTTCGGTCGGAACTACCGCCGAAAACGGTTCGTCCTTGACGTAGGTTTCAACAAAATAGTATGCCGCCGCCGCGATTACGAAATAATCGCCCTCCATTGCAACGTGGTCGCCGTTTGCCATTATTGAAAAGCTAAAGTCCTCGGTGTCTTCGTCAAGCAGACCTGATATCGCGCGCTTTGTTTCGCCGAGCACTATCTCGTGTGCTAAAGGCTTCGGCTGTTCCTTATCCGATTTCACGGCAAGTGTGATACCCGTCTTTTCGGCAATTTTATCGCACACGTAATGCGCCGCGCGCTCGGTATAATCGGCGTCGGCAGAAGCGTATATGATCGTATACTCCGAAAGGTCTGTGCCGTTAAGTAAATACTCGGCTTTACCCGCGCTTTCATCAGCCGCAGGCGTTTTATCCGTGTCTGCGGAAAGCTCGCCTTCGCCATCTTCGTCTATATTTTTTACGCAAGCCGTAAACGCCGCGCAAATAATCACGAGGACAAGAAATAAACACAAAAGGCTCTTGTTTTTCATAACACGTCCTCCGAAATCTTATCAAAATAACGATTTGATTGCTTTTTTCAGCTTTTTAAATTTCGTCATAGCGCAAGCTCTTATGGGCTTATCAGCTTTCGTAAGGGCGAATACGAAGCGTCGCCCCAACGGATTTGCAGATCTTACGGCAAAGTTCCTGTTCTTCTTTCGAGGTTACGACGTCCACTACCGTCATAACGACGTTAGGCACGTATTCGGTACAATCCTTCGTAAATTTAAGCATAGCGTCGTAGGAGTCAATGCCGAATTTAGGGCGGACGACCTTGAAATAATCTTCCTTATTAGTTGCATTCAAGCTAACGGAAACGGTATCAATAAGTCCCTTTAACTTCGGCGCTGTTTTTTCATTCCATATCAAATCGGCAAGACCGTTTGTATTGATACGGAGCTTGATGTCACTCTTTGACTTGATATACGCCGCAACCTTCAAGAGATCATCAAGACGCTCGGTGGGCTCGCCGTAACCGCAAAAAACCACCTCGCTGTATTGTGTCAGATCCCACGAGTCTATACTTTTACAAACTTCTTCAACCGTAGGCTCTCTTTCAAGCCATAAGGAATCGGAGCCGTACACGCCCTCGCCGTTGTGTCGAAGACAGAAGGTGCAAGCGCAGGGGCAACGATTGGTCATATTTACATAAATACCCGTTTTCACGGGATACGTAATCGTCATCATAAGGATTTTCCTCCGTTTATCATTTGTTTGATATTCAATTTGTCCATAATAAGTCCAAGCGTAACAAATAAAACGCTGCTTAAAACCGACTGCGTAACATATCCCGGTATCCCCGCAAGCGAGGCGACAAAATTGCGTGTGATCAAAGCTTCGTATAAATAATATCCGCCGATACATAGCGCCCACGCCGGTAAGAGCGCAAATATGTTGCGCAGGCTGATAATTTTACTGCTTTTGCGTGAGAAGAACAGTACGGCTGCCGTCTTAATTATAACGGAACCGGGCGCCCAAATGGCAAATCCGGTAAGACAGTCTGCAAGAAGCGCACCGCCTGCTCCGACAAACATAGCATAAGGAAGCGGCAAAAGACAAGCCGCAAGATAAATAAACCCGTCGCCGACGTGAGTGTATCCCGTGTGGCTGGGAATGTGCAGATAAGCGGTAAACACGAATACCACGGCAGTAAATACACCTGCAAGGCACATCAGTTTAAGTCTTTGATTTTTCATAACTACTTGCCCTCTCAAATTTCCGTTAAGTATTCTTCAAAGCAAATGCCGTCGGTTTTAGGCAAATCGAGCTCAATTGTACGCCGCAAAACTTTGGCAATAAACGTAGATGCGTGACGCACGGAACTTATAAAATCCACTCCGTTAACAGCATCTGCCGCAACAATAGAGGAAAAAACGTCGCCCGTGCCCGAACGGCAGGGGCCTACTTTATGCTCTCTGACCGTTTGCGGCTCTTTTCCCGATTCATAAATAAAGTTTTCAAGATCATCGCCGCGCTCAAGACCGGAAATAACGATCTTACTCGGCCCCATCTCACTTAACCTTTCACACAGCTTTGCAAGCTCTTCTTCGTTCATATCTGATTTATACTCCGTCCCCGTGAGAATACAAGCCTCCGTCAAATTCGGCGTCAATATATCCGCATAAGGCACGAGAGCGCACATCTGTTTGGCTAAAAGCGGTGAGTAGGTAGGATACAGCTTCCCGTAGTCTCCCATAACGGGGTCAATAACGGTAATGTTGTCGTCTTTCTTGAAAATCTCTAAAAACCGCTTTACGATACAAATCTGCTCGGGCGAGCCGAGAAAGCCGGTGAGGATACCGTGAAAGTGTAACCCCAATTTCACCCACTCATCAATATACCTGTCCATATGCTCGGTATAGTCGGTGTAATAAAAGCTGTCAAATCCCGTGTGATTTGAGAAAATTGACGTTGGCAAGGGACAGCACTGTATCTTCATTGCCGAAATTATAGGCAACGACGCCGCTATGGAGCAACGGCCGAATCCACTGAAATCATTGATGACGGCAAT
>JAZRTW010000076.1:0-10277 GCA_045652265.1 Eubacteriales bacterium
TGGAGTTGTCTTTCCTAAGACCGCTTGGCCTCCGACTTCAGACAGGCAAGCTTGAGGTGCTTGTGTCTTCATTGGCGTGTGGGTTCAAGTCCCGTCATCCGCACCAACTAAACGGATACCGATTTTTCGGTATCCGTTTAGTTTTTATGAATATAAGACGGGACTTGAAGCCTAAGAGGGCTGACGGCGTTAAATCAAGCTGTCCGGTGGACAGCTTGATAGCCGGAAGGTGCGCAGTCATTACGGCAGTAATGACAAGCAGTGCAGGTTGCAAAGCAAACTGCGTCCCGTCATCCGCACCAACAAAACGGATACCGAAAAATCGGTATCCGTTTTGTTTTTGTTTTATGAAATTTTCGCAATGTCCTTTTACCACTTTTGGATAAAATCAAATATCATCTTGCCAAGAATATTATCCCCGTTTTCGTCGACTGTTATGTCTTGCTCACAATGCTTGCCGTGAGCAAGCGTGAATCCGATCTTGTCCATGTCATATCCAAAATGTTTAAGTGTTGCGAGCATAAGTTTTGTCTGTTCATATCGGCACGCCATATCATTATCGGATACGACAAAATGCATAGGCGGATATTCTTTCGCAGTTCCGACGTGATATATAGGTGCGCTGTCGTCCACTATAAGACGTTTATATGATACGTTTCGATCTTTCTGTAACACATTGTAGTGGCAGGTCGGCTGTCCTGCGTTATGGAAATATCCCGCTACGGAAACCTTCAAATCACCAAACGGAGAGAGCCAACGGGGGTCGAAACAAAGCATCATAGAAAGATATGCACCCGCCGAGCTTCCACCCACGAATATCTTTTCGCATTTGCCGTAATCGTTTATGTTTTCTGATACCCAATATACGGCCTCTGCCGCATCTTCAATGAAATCGGGATATTTTGCATTTGGATACATACGGTAATCGCAAGACACGAACGCAATTCCTTTATTTATTAGATATTCTGCAATTTTTTTGACGTGTGATTTGTTTCCGCTTTCAAGCCCGCCTCCGTGGAAAAAGACAAACACGGAAAAATCCGATGCTTCGGGTAAATAAATATCGAGCAATAAACTCTCATCTTCACGTTTTGCATAACAAATGTTTTCTAAAAATTTCATTATGATTCTCCTTTAAATTAAATAGGACAATATCCAGTATAAAAGGGGGATAGTGGGTATCGACAATACGGTCGTTCCGAGCGTCATGGATACGGCGTTATCGATATCTCCTCCGAAGCCGTCGGCAAACGTGGAGGCAAGCCCGGCAGTAGGCATCGCGAAGGCGATAAAAAATCCGAGTATCACGCTTTTATCAACGATGTTTATTCCAAATGCACTGCTTGTAACAATGAGTAATCCGACGATAAATGCGGGAAACAGAATAAGCTTCCATAAACACACGTAATACATTTTCCGGGATTTGAACAACGACACAAACCTTATCTCTGCCATTTTTATTCCGAGAATGGTCATTGATATGGGAGTGACGAGATTACTGAAATGTGTGGAAAATGCGGATATTTCCGGGATATGTTTATTCACATTCAGTAAATTTAATATAACGCCCGCAATAAACGCAATAAGTACCGGATTCAAGAATGCTTTTTTTAGGCTTATCTTGCTTTTATCTCCCGAAACGAGATATATGCCTAAAGTGTACATCAGAATATTCGTGATTATATTCAGAATAACCAGCACCGTCATAACGGGCGAATCGCCGCCGAATACCGCCGCAGCCAAGGGTATACCGAGAAAGCCGTTATTTGAGAAGGTCATACAAAACCGCATCATACCGTTTGTTTTTTCTTCCTTCACGGCAGACGACACGGGCTTCGAGATAAAAAACATAGCCAAGGTGAAGGCTATTCCCATTGCGGCGACGAGAGCGACTGTCAGAATCAGCTCCTTGTTGAACGAAATATTATTCACCGTTCCCGAAAGTATCAAAAACGGCATACCGACGTACATCAAAAGCTTTGACAAGATAGCGGAATGAGCGGGATTTAACGTTTTTGTTTTGACCAATAAATACCCCGGAAAAGCTAAAACGACAAACAATACAACATTTTTAAACATACTTGCAAAGGCTTCCATAAATTTCTCCTTTCACAACGAATACATTATACCCAAAACGTACCTAAATGTAAATAATAATATAAATTGTCATACTATCACTTGAAAGTTATAGTGGCTTATGGTAAAATGCAATAAAGGAGAGTGGTATTATGGAGCTGTTACAGTTAAGATATTTTGTTGATGCCGCAACGACGCAGAATTTTTCAAAGACGGCAAAAAAATTCTATCTTCCCCCGTCAGCCGTATCACAAAGCATAAAGCGGCTCGAAAAGGAGCTCGGGGTTGAATTGTTTACAAGACAAGCAAATAAAATAAAGCTCAATGAAAACGGTAATTTTTTCGCCGAAAAGATAAGGGCCGCACTGTCTTTAATAGACGAGGCTCAAAAGAACGTAACGGAGCCGCGGGGCGCGAAAACAATAAATCTGTCCATATACATAAACCGACGTATAGTAATGCAAACGGTGGAAAGATTCAGCAAGACTTATCCCGACGTGGATATCGTCACGAAATATATGCTGTCCGCCGATGATGAGCAAATGGATCTTGTCATATCCGACACACCCTCGTGGAAAGCCGACAGACTCCGCGAGGAGCTGTTTAGCGAGGATATATTATTAGCCGTACATAAAGATAATCCCTTGTCCAAAGCAGACGTCATTACACCAAAAGCGCTTGCCGCCCAGCCTTTTATATGCACGAATGAGGATAGCAGTCTTTATTCCATCACGCAAACGATATGCGACAAAATGGGCTTTAAGCCTCACATCGTTATACGAAGCGATGACCCCCATTGTATCAGAAAGTGCATAGAGCTTGGACTTGGAATATCGTTTATTCCTTCTGTTTCTTGGCGCGGACAATTTTCCGATAAAGTCGTTTTGAAAAAGGTGGCAGACCGCAAGCGGACGACTTACGTATACAAAAGCCCCGATGCTTGTGCGCACCGGCATATAAAGGACTTCTTGGATATGTTGCATCAAGAATGCGATAAGGAGCTTATGAAGAAATATCCATAAATCCCTTGACTTAACTGATAATCGGTGTATAATTACAGATGTTTAAAAAACTTCGAGGTGTGAAATGAAGAAAACATATATTTACGCCTTTTTATCAATATTTTTCTGGTCGACCGTTTCGGTGGTTGCAAAGTTACTTCTCGGCGCGCGAAACAACTTTCAGGTATTATGGATAAGTTCGTTATTTGCGGCTGTTTTTCTTCTTGCCATAAATCTTGCAACCGGCAACATTAAAAAGATGAAAGCCTATAAGATTAAAGACTACATTATTTCCGTGCTTATAGGTATTCCCGGCGGATTTTTTTACTACGTTTTCTTTTATGCAGGAACGAAGAAAATGCTTGCTTCCCAAGCGTTTATCGTGAATTATTTATGGCCTATAATGAGCGTCGTTATGGCTTGTATAATATTAAAGGAAAAGCTCACCTTGCGTAAGGTTGTTGCTATTGTACTTTCGTTTTTGGGCGTCGTAATCGTTATGGGCGGCGAGCTTTTACATTTCAATGCAAATACTGCCGCAGGCGCGCTTTTGTGCATTCTCGGCGCGATATGCTACGGTACCTTTACCGCGCTTAATCAAAAATTTCGTTACGATAAACCCATCTCTTTGATGATAAATTATTTCGTAACCTTTGCACTCACGAGTATCATTAACGCGGCAAGCGGGAATCTGTTTATTCCCACCGTGCCCGAAGCGCTCGGCTTTGCGTACAACGGTATATTCACCGTTGCCATAACAAATACGCTTTGGGTGATAGCGCTTGAATCGGGAAAGACAGCGAAGATATCGAATCTTGCGTACATAACGCCCTTTGTTTCGCTTATTTGGACATCTCTTATATTGAAAGAACCCTTGCATATAAACTTTATTATCGGACTTTGCGTAATCGTCGTCGGCATTTTTGTACAGCTAAAAGATAAACGTGAAAAAGCATAGTAAAAAGCACCTTTTGCCACGAGCGAAAGGTGCTTTTATGTATTAAAATTCAAAAGTTAAGCACTCCGAGGTGCTCAAGAAGGATTTTGAGTCCGAGCAGTATAAGTATTACGCCGCCTGCCGTTTGTGCTTTCTTTTCGAATCTGTCGCCGAAGACGCTGCCTATCTTCACGCCGAGTGCGGAGAGCAAGCAGGTCACTATACCTATAAGCGACACCGCGAGAGCTATATTAATATCCTTCGTCACAGACTCCGTTGCCAAAGCAATACCTGCCGCTATCGCGTCCACGGAGGTCGCTACAGCCATCGTAAACATCGTTTTTACGGAGAAGTTGTCTTTTTCGTCTACGGGGCAGGAGTCTTCTTCTTTTTTTGAGAACGCTTCTTTTAGCATATTTGAGCCTATAAGCGCAAGCAAAACGAAGGCGACCCAATGGTCAAACGCCTCTATCTGCTTTGCAAATGTACTCGCAAGGAAAAAGCCTATAAGCGGCATCAACGCCTGAAAGCCGCCGAACCAGAGTCCGCATTTTGCCATATTTGTGAAGCTTGCTTTTTTGGCACATAAGCCTTTGCATATTGCCACGGAAAATGCGTCCATACTGAGTCCTACCGCAAGGGCAAGCATTTCGATTATACCCATATTTCCTCCTATTTGACCTTTATCTCCTTATATACTTCGCTTTTGGAGATACCCCTGTCCTTTGCTACAGCCTTCATAGCATCGGCGTCGGAAAGGCTTTCAGCATAGTGCGCAAAGTGCTCCTTTATGCTCATACTTTCCCAAAAAGGAGTATCTTCTTCCGACTTGCCTTCGAGCACGAGGACGAATTCTCCCTTGGGCTCAATAACTTCGTATTTTTCAATAGCACCGCTTATCGTGGTGCGGAAGACTTCTTCGTGTATCTTCGTAAGCTCTCTGCATAAGGAAAGCTTTCTGTCACCGAAGGTTAAAAGAAGGTCGCTTAAGGTTTTCTTAAGCTTATGCGGTGCTTCGTAAAATATCATCGTGCGCCTTTCACCCGTTAGGCTTTGAAGGTGTTTATCGCGCTCGTTTTTGTTTGTGGAAAGAAAGCCCTCGAAGGTAAATCTTCCGACTGATATTCCCGAAAGTGCCGCCGCAGTGACGACAGCGCTTGGACCGGGGATAGCGTATACTTTTATGCCGAGCTCTTCGCATAGCTTAACGAGGTCTTCGCCGGGGTCGGATATAGCGGGCATACCCGCATCTGTTATAAGCGCACAGCTTTCTCCCGCAATTATGCGTTTTGCGATTATTTCGCCGCGCTCGCGCTTGTTATGCTCGTAGTAGCTGACGAGAGGCTTTTTTATGCCGAAGTGCGTAAGAAGCTTTAGCGAGTTTCGCGTATCCTCCGCGGCTATAAAATCAACGTCCGAGAGGGTAGACACGGCGCGCGGGCTCATATCGGAAAGATTGCCTATGGGAGTGCCCACAAGATAAAGTGCGCTTTCAAGTTTGTTTTCCTCTGTCATAAGCTTCCTCCGTTATAGATTTCTTTCATTTTTTCTTCGTCCGAAATGAAGAAAACGGGTGTGACTTTCGTGCCTGCCGCCGCACCGAGTTTTGCTTCGGTCAGTACAAGACAGGGCTCAAGGTCAGGGCGCGCACATACGAATGTAAGGCGCTTTATCTCGAATTTATTTATTCTCAATGCGTCGAAAAGGTCTGCTATTCTGTCGGGACGGTACACCGTATAAAGATAACCGCCGAATTTTACGAGCTTTGACGCCGCTTTGCAAAGGGAATATATGTCACAGCCTACTTCGTGGCGCGCTATGTTTATCGTATCGTAAAAATTTGCTTTTCCCGACTCGACTTTCATATAAGGCGGATTTGCCACGGCGTAGTCGAAAGTGCCGAAATATTCCGAAGGCATAGCGGTAAAATCGCCTTGTATTATCTCGACCTTGTCTTCATAGCCGTTTACGGCGACGCTTTCTCTTGCAAGCAAAGCGGAGCTTTCCTGAAGCTCAATGCCGACTGCCTTTTTTGCCTTGTTAAGATAGGCAAGTGCAAGCGCGATAACGCCGTTTCCGCAACCGAGATCGACGGCTTTTGCTTTAGTACCGCCTCTTGCGAAGGCAGATAACAAAAGAGCGTCCGTGCCGTATTTCAAATGCCCATCGTCTTGGACTATTTTTAAGTTTTCGTAAATGTAGTCTACACTCTTCAATTTATCTATCCTTTCGCCGCCGTTATCCCAATAATTCTACCATACATAAAAACTTTTTTCAATACCTTCAAAAATATTTGACTTAAACGAAAGAATATGATATACTAAATTGATTAAGTATGCGAGGGGGCGAAGAATACGGAAAACGCGTTTTTGGGAAACGAAAAGCTTTTAAAGATGTTTTCCGAGAAGATACGCAGCGGCACTCTTTCCCACGCATATCTTTTGACGGGCCCCGAAGGCAGCGGAAAATCGACGCTTGTTATGCATATCATCAAGGAAATGTTTTGCGAAAGCGACGGGGAAAGACCCTGCGGACACTGCAGCGGCTGTAAAAAGGTCGAAACGCTTTCCCACCCCGACTTGCAGATACTAAAAAAAGAGCCGCAGGACGCTACGATAAAAGTCAAAGCGGTCAGGGAATTCTTAAAAGGCATAGAGCTTTCGCCTAACGAGGCGCCGTTTAGGGTATACGTTATCGACGATGCCGAGACGCTTGGCAAGGAAGCGCAAAACGCACTTCTTAAAACTCTTGAAGAGCCTACGGGCAGAGCGAAGTTTTTCTTGCTTGCGACCACGGACGCGACCTTACTTTCCACGGTGCGTTCAAGGTGTATGAGCTTTCCGATGGAAGCTATCTCTACTGAAAAGCTTATGTATCATCTTATGAAAAAATACGAGTGTGATGAGGAAATTGCAAGAAAAGCGGCGAGACTTTCGGAGGGATACGTCGGTGCGGCGTATAGCGTAATGGAAAAAAGGGGCGCGTTTTCGCTTCGCGATACGTCTTACGAGATACTTAAAGCGCTCACGACCGAGGGAAAGGCACTTGCCGCATCGCTTCTTTCTTCAAAGGCGACGGGTAAGGATAGCCTTATCGCGCTCTACTCCGAACTTCAGCTTGCAATGCGCGACGTTGCCGCAAGAAGCTACGGCATAGCGCACCCGCAGTATTTTATTAGCGAAGAACAGAGGGCGGAGATAGCAAGAAGGATAAGCTTTGCAAAGGCAATTTCCTTATACGAGCTTCTTGAAAAAGAAAAAAACGAGCTTTATCGAAACGGAAACGTTCAGCTTTCCGTATTAAGATTCATTCAAGAGGTATAATACATATATACCGTACAAACGAGAGGAAGCATTTATGGAAGATAAAGAGAAGAAAAGCGCTCACGGCGGCAAAAACTTTAAGCATTACCGCAACAGAAGAAAGAACTTTCACCATGATAAGCGCGGAGCCGTCGCAAAGGATGCCGATCAGCCCTTAAATAATACGCACACTCCCGAACCTTTGGGCGAAAGCAAACTTGAAGTGGAAAGCCGCGAGGTAGTGAGCGAAAGCCAGACCTTTAAACCATACGAAACCGATAAGGATTTCAAGGTCGGATATCAGGGCGGATTCGGCGGCGAGGCTGTTGAAGAGACGCAAAAGGTCGAGATAATCGGCGTTCGTTTCAAGGACGCGGGCAAGATTTATTATTTTGCGCCGGGGGATATAAAGGCGGAAAAAGGACAGGCGGTCATCGTCGAAACGGCAAGAGGCGTTGAGTACAGCACGGTTGCGGTACCTAACAGCTTTGTCGATGAAAGAACGATCGTTCAGCCCTTAAAACCGATAGTACGCCTTGCCACAGCAGACGATACAAGACGCCACGAGAACAACCTTCGTCTTGAAAAAGAAGCTTTGGAAATTTGCGAGAAGAAGATAGCCGAGCATAAACTTGAAATGAAGCTTGTGGACGTGGAATATACCTTCGACAACAATAAGCTTATCTTTTACTTTACCGCCGACGGCAGAGTGGATTTCAGAGAGCTCGTAAAAGACCTTGCAACCGTATTCAAAACGAGAATCGAGCTTCGTCAGATAGGAATAAGAGACGAGGCAAAGCTTCTCGGAGGACTCGGAATCTGCGGCAGAGTTTTCTGCTGTAACAGCTTCCTTTCCGATTTTGCACAGGTTTCAATAAAGATGGCAAAAGATCAAAATCTTTCCTTAAATTCCGCGAAGATATCAGGTACTTGCGGCAGACTTATATGCTGTCTTAAATACGAAAACGACGTCTACGAGGAGGAGATAAAGAAAACGCCTCCCGTCGATTCCATAGTACGCTGTAAGGACGGCGACGAGGGCGTGGTTATCGACACAAGCCCCCTTGCGGGACTTATCAAGGTTAGACTTACGGACAAAAACGATACCGTAATAAAGCTCATAAGCCGCGACGACGTCGAAGTTATCGGAAAAATGAAAAAGGGCGAAGCCGCAAAGAAAGAACAAAAGGAAGAACAGAAATAATGAAAAATTTCCCGACAAACTGAACGTTTGTCGGGAAATTTGCTTTATCCCAAATATTCGATTTGCTTGTCTGTGAGAGCGTCTATTTCGACACCCCAGAAATTAAGCTTCATTCTTGCAACTCTTTCGTCGACCTCGTCAGGTACGGTTATGAGCATTTCCTCAAGCTCATCTCTGTGCTGTACGATGTAGAGTGCGGAGAGCGCTTGGATAGCAAAGCTCATATCCATAATTTCCGCAGGGTGTCCGTCGCCTGCGGCGAGGTTCACGAGTCTGCCCTCGGCGATAACGTAAAGTGTTCTGCCGTTTTCAAGCGTATAGCCCATAATATTTTCTCTTGCAAGGAAGCTCGATTTTGCCATCTCGCGAAGCGTCTTAACGTCAACTTCAACGTCGAAGTGGCCCGCGTTGCACATTATAGCGCCTTCCTTCATAACTTCGAAAGCTTCCTTCGTGATAACGTCGCAGCAACCCGTGACCGTAACGAATATATCGCCGATCTTCGCCGCTTCGTTCATGGGCATTACCTTAAATCCGTCCATTACGGCTTCCATAGCCTTAACTGCGTCTATCTCGGTCACTATAACGGAAGCGCCGAGACCCTTTGCTCTCATCGCAACGCCCTTGCCGCACCAGCCGTAGCCCGCAACGACAACGTTTTTACCTGCAACGATAAGGTTCGTTGCTCTGTTTATGCCGTTCCATACGGACTGACCCGTGCCGTAGCGGTTATCGAAAAGATATTTGCACTTTGCGTTATTGACCATAGCCATCGGGAATTTGAGTTCGCCTTTCTTTGCCATGCTTACAAGGCGGAGAATGCCCGTAGTGGTCTCCTCACAGCCGCCTATGACGTTTTCAAGGAGCTGGGGATACTCTGTGTGGATGAGGTTTACAAGGTCGCCGCCGTCGTCTATGATGAAGTTGGGAGCGGCTTCGATAACCATTCTCGTATGATGCTCATATTCCTCAGCAGTTACGCCGTGCCAAGCGTATACGTTAAGTCCGTCGTGCACGAGGGCTGCGGCGATATCGTCCTGCGTGGAAAGGGGGTTACTGCCGGTAACGTACATTTCTGCACCGCCTGTGGCAAGTACTTTGCAAAGATACGCTGTCTTTGCTTCAAGGTGTATGGAGAGTGCGATACGAATTCCTGCAAAGGGCTTCGTCGCCTTGAATTCTTCTTCTATCGTGCGAAGTAGATCCATGTGGGCGCGTACCCAGTCTATTTTTCTTTTTCCTTCTTCCCAAAGGTTTATATCCTTTATTTCGTAGCTCATAACTCCTCCTATAAAATGTCGATGACCTTTTGGGCATCGTAGTATATTTTTTCAACGTCAGCTGTCAAAACTTCCTTGTTTTGCATTATAAGCTTTCCGCCGACGATAAGCGTGTCCGCTTCGTATCCGCTCGCGCTGTAGGCAAGTGCGGATAAAAGATTGTTTTTAGGGCAGAACGTGGGCTCGGAAAGCGAGTAAAGCGTTATATCCGCAAGCCGTCCTTCTTCTATCGCGCCCGTGTCAAGTCCGAGCGCTCTTGCCGCATTTACCGTAACCGCATCGACTGTATCTGCGGCGCTTACACTAAGTGCGTCGGAAAGCTTTCCCTTGTGAATAAGGGCGTATGCTCTCATATCGGGGAAGAGGTTTACCGTATTATTACTTGCACAGCTATCTGTACCGAGGGTTATGTTCACGCCCGCTTTTTGAAGCTTCTCAATGGGTGCAAAGCCGTTTCCAAGCTTCATATTGCTTATG